>DASVVF010000856.1:0-14775 GCA_036386695.1 Catenuloplanes sp.
GCCCTTGCCTGTCACCACGTGCAGGCGGGCCGGCCAACCGGAGTTGGCCTGCCCGCCCGTCTGATCGCCAGCCCGCACGTACCGAGACTAGCCAGCCTCAGCCGGTGATCTCGCACACCCGCCAGCCTGAGTCCTTCTTGAGGACCGTGAAGGTCAACGGTTGCTGCGCGGTCTTCTCGTCGCTGGTGGTCATGGTCACCGTCGCGGAGACCTTGGCCTGCTCGGCGGTCTGCTGGTCGACCTTCGGCGGATCCCACCGGTAGCGCGGCTCCCGGTACGTCTGCGCGTAGCCCTTGACCTCGGCGACCTTCTTTGTGATCTTGGCTGCGTCGCGGGCCTCGGAACACACCAGGTTGGTCGCCCGGGTGGCGTCCTGATCGCTGTAGACGGCGGTCAGGAAGCCCTCGACGGCCGCTGCGGGGTCGGCCGCGCCCGGCCCCGGCTCGCTGTCGCGCAGCAGCAGGTAGGCCGCCAGCCCGCCGCCACCGCAGAGCACCAGGGCGACCGCCAGCACGATGGACGCGATCAGCACACCGCGCCGCTTGCGTGGCTTCCCGTCCACGGCCGCCCCGACGCCGGCCGGTGGCTGCTCCAGGGGGCGCCCCGGGACCGCTTCGCCCGGCGGCCGGTCGGGGCCCGGCCGGCCAGCGGGCTGTCCCCACCCGGGGTGCTCCGTCGGCTGATCCCAGGGCGGTTGGCCGTGCGGTTGGCCGTGCGGTTGGCCCGACGCCGGCTCGAACCGGCCGGGGGGCGGTCCGAACTGGCCCGGCACCGGCTCGAACCGGCCGGGAGTCGGCTCGAACTGGCCGGGGGTCGGCTCGAACTGGCCGGGCACCGGTCGGGGCTGGTCCTGGGCCGGCCGCGGCTGGCCGGCGCTCGGCGCGGTGCGGGCGGTGTCCCCCGGGGTGCCGAGGGTGGAGTCCCCCGGGGTGCCGAGGGCGGAGTCTCTCGGAATGCCCTGGGCGGCGGTGGGGTGGTCGGTGCCCGGCGGTGGGCCGGCCGGGTCGTCCGCCGCCCCGGGCGGGTTCCAGCCGGAGCGTTCCCAGGCCGACTGCTCCCAGGCCGACTCGGCGACCGGCTCCTGGGCTGACCCCGCCGGGCCGGCGGCCGGGGTGACCGGCTCGATCGATTCCCGTTCGCCGGTGCCGCTCGGCTGGCCGGCGGGCGGCGGACCGGTCGGCGCGGCGGCGCCCGACGGCCCGGAACGGTCCGGCGGCGGCCCGCTGGGCGCAGGCTCTGCGGTGGGCGCAGGCCCTGCCTTGGGCGCAGGCTCTGCGGTGGGCGGGCCGGCTGCGGTGGGCGGCGGGCTGGCGGGCGGTACGGCGCCGGGCGGGCGCGGCGGCGTCGGGGAGCCGGCTGTCTGCGGCGGCACCGGCCAGGCCGGCGGGCCCGACCCGTCGGCGGGGCCGGCCGGGGGCGTATCCGGCTGGCCGTCCGGCGGTGGGCTGCCGCCGTGGGGCGGTTGTGTCAACGTGTCTCCCAGCGGCCTCGGCGATCAGGCGGGGACGCCACCTGCTGGGTGCCGTTCCCCGCCGGTCAGGGTAACGGTCGGTGTGCGTGCCGCGATGTCAGTGGGGTAGGGCGGGCCGTTGTGGCCGATCCGGCGCGGGCGGGCGGCTTGGGCGCGGGCCGTCGTTCGGCGAGGGGCGGCGTAGCGTGCGGGCGGTGAGGGCGGCGGCGTCGACGTACAGTTCCCGCTGACTCCAGCGCACCACCTCCTGGAGCGTGTCGAGGGTGCCCAGCTTGCACTCCCCCCGCAGGTGCCACCAGGGCCGACCGTCGAAGGTCACCCGGGCGATCACCGTGCCGACCCGGCAGACCAGCGGACCGACGCCGAACTTGTACTGATCCTCCGCCAGCTGCAGCACATCCCCGGGGGCGGGCGGGACCGGTGCGCCGGGCCCGGTCACGGTCGCCCCGCGCGTCGGCCGGCGAACCGCGCCGGGTCGCCGGGTCCGTGGGCGGGGGGTTGGCGGTGGGTGGGGCGCCAGGCGGGCCCGACGGTCGGCGGCCTGGTCAGGAAACCGACCACGAGTGCACCACCGATGGCGATGATCAACGTCATTGCGGTTTTCCTTCTGATCGAGGGACGTCGTTCTCCTACGACAGAAACTGAAGCTGGTGCCATTCTCCATGCCATGCCATGCTTCTCTGCGAGTTCTCACCTTGATGAAGGGCAGACGCAACGAATCGACGTTATCGCTCGACGGGAGCGCGTCGAGACCGCTCAGCGGGCGGAAGGGAGGACGCGTTGAATGGTGCCCAGGGATCCACTGTGCCCCGGCGGCAGCTCGGCCGTTACCTGAAAGACTTTCGGGAAAAGGGCGGCATCACCATTCAGGCGGCGGCCAATGCGCTGGAATGGTCGACCGCCAAGATCTGGCGGATCGAGACCGGCCAGGTCGCCCTACGCTCACACGACGTCGAGGCGATGTGCAAGGTCTACCAGGCACCGCACGACATCACCGGCGCCCTGGTCGGCCTGGCCCGGGAGACCAAGGCCCGTGGCTGGTGGCATGCCTACGGCGACGCGGTGCCCGACTGGTTCGAGTTGTACGTCGGGCTGGAAACGGCGGCCGCCCGGCTGCGACAGTACGAGCCGGAGTTGATCCCGGGTCTCTTGCAGACCAAGGCGTACACCTACGCGTTCCTGCGCATCGAGCGACCCGAGATCACCGACGACGAACTCGATCGCCGGGCGGCCGTGAAGTTGCAACGGCAGAACCTGCTCGTCCGCCGGTTGCCGCCACCGCCGCAGTTGGAGGTCATCCTCTGCGAGGCCGCGCTGCGCCGGCCGATCGCCGACCGCGAGGCGATGGCCGGTCAACTCGACCACCTGGTCAGCATGACCGCCGGGTTGGCCCACGTCGCCGTGCGGGTGCTGCCGTTGGCGGCCGGCCCGACCCGGGCTTCGCTGGGCGGGTCATTCGTCATCCTGGACTTCGCCGCCGGCGAGCCGTCCACTGTCTACTGCGAAGGGGTCACCGGGGCGCTCTATCTTGATAAGGCTCCCGAGGTGGCGACTTATGGCGATATCTGGAAGAGCGTGGCTGGTCAGGCGCTGGACACGCGAGAATCAATTGGCCTGATCACATCCCTGGCGGAGGAGTACCACCATGACTGACCTGACCGGCGCCCGATGGCGCAAGAGCAGGCGCAGCGGCAACAACGGTTGCGTGGAGGTCGCCGACAACCTGCCCGGCGTTGTCGCCGTACGCGACTCGAAGCAGGAAGCGGGCCCGGTGTTGACCTTCGACCCGGACGCCTGGGCGGCCTTCGTCGCCGACGTCAAGGCTGTTCGGTCCTGATGACGCCGTAAGCCATTGCCGGCCGGCGGAAGCAGTCGTCCGAGCTGCTGGGCGGGGCATTCCCGGCACGGTCAAATACCGGATACGGCGACCACGCCGCGCGCGGTTCCCCGGGCGCGGCGCGGGTTCGGGCGGGTCGCCACTGCCGGGTGGTTCGCGGCCGCGGCACCGTAGGCTGTCGCCGTTGACCATTCGACGTAGGGGAGCCCGCCGGCCATGCAGAAGTGGGAATACTCGACCGTGCCGTTGCTCGTGCACGCGACGAAGCAGATCCTCGACAACTGGGGTATGGACGGCTGGGAACTCGTCGCCGTCGTGCCCGGCCCGAACCCGGAGCAGCTGGTCGCCTACCTGAAGCGACCCAAGGGTGACTCGTGAGCGCGAGGAGTGCAGCGCAGCGGAGCCCCGCAGTCGCGAGCAACCACGGCACCGTGAGCGCGAGGAGTGCAGCGCAGCGGAGCCCCGCAGTCGCGAACAACCACGGCACCGTGAGCGCGGCGCCCTCGGGCCCTCGGGCCGCACTCGGTGAGGCGGCGGCATGACGCTCCCGGTCAGTGGCGAGGGCGCCATCGACGCGTACGCCCGGCTGGCTGAGCTGGGCCTCGTGCTGCCGCAGGTGGTGCCGCCGGTCGCGGCGTACGTGCCGGCGGTGCAGTCCGGCGACCTGGTCTACGTCTCCGGGCAGCTGCCGATGGTCGACGGCGTGCTGCCGGCCGCCGGGCGGGTCGGTGCGGAGGTCAGCCCCGAGCAGGCCAGGGACCTCGCCCGGCAGTGCGCCCTGAACGCGCTCGCCGCCGTGGACGCCCTGGTCGGGCTGGCCCGGGTGGTCAAGGTGGTCAAGGTGGTGGGGTTCGTCGCTTCCGCCGACGGCTTCACCGGCCAGCCGGGGGTCATCAACGGGGCGTCCGAGCTGTTCGGCGCGGTTTTCGGGGAGGCCGGCCGGCACGCCCGCAGCGCGGTCGGGGTGTCGGCCCTGCCGTTGGGCACCCCCGTCGAGGTGGAGGTCATCGTCGAGGTGAGCTGACGGCCCGCCGGGCAGCGTCGGGGACGTACCATCCCTTGCATGGTGGGAGGCACGACCGTGCCGGCCGAAGCGCTGCCGAGCTGGGTGACGCTGGTGCGCGCCCCGAACCCGGGGGTGATGACCCTCGAAGGCACCAACACCTGGGTGCTGCGCGCCCCCGGCGGTGAGTTCGGCATCGTGGTGGATCCCGGGCCGGACGACGCGGGACACCTCGCGGCGGTCGCCGCCCACGGGCCGATCGGCTTCATCCTGGTCACCCACGGTCATCCCGATCATGTCGAGGGGGCCGGGCGGCTGTCCGCGCTGCTGGGCGGCACCGCGGTGATCGCCGCCGACCCGGCGCACTGTGTGGGGGTCGAGCAGCTCGACACCGACGAGCAGCTCGGCGGTGCCGGCATCGAGGTTCGCACCGTCACCACCCCGGGGCACACCGCCGACTCCGTCTGCTTCGAGGTTTCGGTGGGCGCCGAGTCGGCCATTTTCACCGGCGACACGATTTTAGGCCGCGGCAGCACGGTGGTGGCCTGGCCGGACGGCGACCTCGGTGACTACCTGTCCAGCCTGCGGCGGCTCACGGCGTACTCCGGGGTGCCGGCCCTGCCCGGCCACGGCCCACCGCTGGCCGACTGCGCCGTGGCCGCCGGCGGCTACCTGGTGCACCGGCGGGCCCGGCTGGACCAGGTCCGGGCCGCGCTGGCGGCCGGCGCCGGCACCGCGGCGGAGGTGGTCGGCGCGGTCTACGCCGAGGTCGACCGCTCGCTGTGGCCGGCCGCCGAGTGGTCGGTGCGGGCCCAGCTGGCGTACCTGGGGCACGTCGAGCGGGAGTCAACGCCCGGAGCAGACCGGTTGGACCGCCCGTGACCTGCCCGGTGTGCGGAACCGTCGCGGTGCCCGGTGCGCGCTTCTGCCACAACTGCGGTGCCGCGCTGCCGGCTGCCGCCTCGCTGCCCGCGGCCGAGCGCCGCACCGTCACCGTCCTGTTCGGCGACCTGTCCGACTTCACCTCCTGGTCGGAGGATCTCGACCCGGAACGGGTCGGCGCGGTCACCGACCGGGTGCTGGCCGCCCTGGCCGGGGCGGTGAAGACCTTCGGTGGGCACGTCGACAAGCTGACCGGCGACGGCATCATGGCGGTCTTCGGCGCGCCGGTCGCCCATGAGGATGACGCGGAACGGGCGGTGCGGGCCGCGCTGTCGATGCAGCGGGCCGTCCGGCGGGTGCTCGACGACGAGCGCGGCGGCGGGGCGCCGGTCGGGCTGCGGGTCGGGCTCAACACCGGTGAGGTGGTCGCCGGCATCCAGGCCGCCATCGAGTACACCGTGATCGGGGACACCGTCAACACCGCTGCGCGGCTCGCCGACGCCGCCGCCATCGGCACCGTCTACGCCGGGGCGACCACCTCGTCGGCCACCCGGCACGTCGCGTCCTGGCGGCAGCTGCCGGCGCTGCGGCTCAAGGGCAAACGCGAGCCGGTGCCGGCGTACGAGCTGCTCGGCCTGCATGACGCGCCGGGTACCAGGTCGGGGCTGGGCGACGAGGCGCCGTTCGTCGGCCGGGAATCGGAGATCGGCCGGCTGGCCGGGCGGCTGGCCGAGGTGATCGACCGCGCGGAACCCCGGATCATGGTGATGACCGCGGAGGCCGGCATCGGCAAGTCGCGGTTCGCGGCCGAGGCGGAGCGCTTCGCCGCCGGGTACGACATGACCCGCGCGTTCGGCGCCACCGGTCGGCACGTCGGGTCGCACGCCGGAGCCCGGGTGCTGGCCGTGCGTTGCGTCGCGTACGGCGAGCGCCGCCGGCTCGGTCCACTGGCCGACCTGGTGCGCGTCGCGTTGGGCCTGCCGGGTGACGCCTCCACGGCGGTCACCCGGGCGGTGGCCGAGGAGCGGTTGCGCCGGTTGGTGAACCGGTTGGGGCGCGGTGGCACCGGTTCGGCCCCAGCGGTGAATATCGAGGCGCTGCTCAGTCTGCTCGGCTTCGGGGAGACCGTGGTGGCCAGCGCCTCGGCGCCGGCGGCCTCCGGCGAGTGGGGACCGGACAGCCCGCCCCCGGATGCGCAGGCGGTGCCGGTGGCGGTCGCCGACCTGCTGACCGGGCTGGCCACCGAGGCCCCCCTGCTGGTGGTCGTCGACGACCTGCACGACGCCACCGGCGACACCGTCGCGGCCCTCGGCGAGACGCTGTCCCGACTCACCGGCCCGGTGTTGGTGCTGCTGCTCGGCCGCCCGGAGCTGGTCCGCACCGCCGGCGCGCTGACCCGCCTCGCCGACGCCGAGGTGCACACCCTGGCGCCGTTGCGCGGCGCCGACGCGGCCCGGCTGCTCAGCGCGTACCTGCACGGCGGGCGGCTGCCGCAGGCCGACGCCGACCGGCTGCTGGCCACCGCCCAGGGCAACCCGTTCTACCTGGCCGAGTTGGTCACCCTGCTGATGGAGCGGGGTGCGCTGACCCCGGCGGCGGGCGCCAACGCGGCGGACCGTTGGCGGTTGACCGCCGGCTCGCTGGACCGCCACCTGCTCTCCCGCGACCTGGCCGCGGTGCTCGCCGCGCGCATCGACGCGCTGCCCGTCGACGCCCGCTCGGTGCTGCGCGACGCGGCAGTCGTCGGCGACACGGTGCCCTCCGGCACCGTCGAGGCCCTGCGGGAGCACCGCTCCGGGCGCTCCGGGCGGCCGGCGGCGGTGGCGGCGGTCGAGCTGGAACGCGCCGTCGACGAGCTGCTCCAACGGCGGATGCTGCGCCGGGTCCGCGGCGGGTACGAGTTCACCACCCCACTGATGCGCGAAGCGGCGTACGCCGGCATCGGCAAGGCCGACCTCGCCGAACGGCACGCCTACCTGGCCCGGTGGGCGGCCAGCGAGGTACCGGAGGCCGGTCACCGGACCGGGATGGCGGGTCCGGAGCGGGACACCTTCATCGCCCAGCACGTCGAGTGCGCGGTCGCCCTGGCCGACGCGGTGAGCCTGCGCCCGGACGCCGATGTCCGGGCCGTCACGCCGTTGGGGGTGGCCGCGCTGAGCCGGGCGGCGCGCTGGTCGCTGGCCGCCGGTGAGCCGGCCTCAGCGGTGGACTACGCCGAACGCGCGGCCGCGCTCGCCGGTGAGAACCTGTCCTCCGCCGATCGGCTGGTGCACGCCCGCGCCCTGTTGCAGCACGGCCGGCCCGCCGAAGCGCTGGCGTACGGGGAGAAGATCTGCGCCAACGCCGGCGACGACGCGGTCTGCCGGGCCGAGGCGATGCTGGTCGTCGGGACCGCCTACCGGGCCCTGGGCGATGGCGACCGGGCGCAGGCGGCGTGGCAGGAGGCGCTGCAGGTGGCCACCACCGGGGAGCTGGCGGCGGCCCGCGCCGACGCCATGCGCCGGCTGGGGATGGCCGACTTCCTGGCCGGGCGCCTCGCCCAGGCGAGCAGCCGGTTCGCCGCCGCCTACCAGGTCAACGTGACGGCCGGGGACCGGCACGGGCAGGCGTGGTCGTTGCAGAACCTGGCCTGGGTGACCACCACCCGGGGCGACTTCGCCGGCACCGACGCGGTCCTCGGTCGGGCCGCCCGGCTCTTCGCCGAGCTGGGCGACCCGATCGGCCGGGCGTGGTTGCGCGGCACCACGGCGTTCGCCCGGCTGCTCGCCGGCCGGCTCGGCGAGGCCCGGCGGCTGGCCCGCGCCTTCCTGCCGTTCGGGGAGCGGGTCGGGGAGTCGTGGGCGGTCGGGACGCTGCGGGCGGTGGAGGCGTACGCCGCCGCCGAGCTGGGTGACCTGGCCGAGGCCGACCGGGAGGCGCGGCGGGCCTACCGGGACTTCGACGCCGCGTCGGACGACTGGGGGCGGGGCTTCGCGCTGGTCGTCCGGGGGGTGATCGCCCGTGGGTTGGGGGAGCCGGAGCACGCCTGTGACCTGCTCAGCGACGCCCTGGCGTACGGCCAGCGCACCGAGCACCCGCTGCTGCTCGGGATGGCCGGCACGCTGCGCGGTTTCGTGGCGCTGCAGCGTGGCGAGATCGAGGTGGCCGAGCAGGAGGCCCGCAACGTGCTCAGCGCGGTGGAGCCGCACAACCCGTTGGCACCGGCCCAGGTGGGCCCCCGGGTGCTGTTGGCGGAGGCGCGGTTGGCCGCCGGGGACGCCGGGACGGCGGTCGGGCTGCTGGCGCCGATCGCCGCGGTGACCCGTACCCCGTCGTTGTTGTTCCCGCGGCGCCAGGCGTTGGCCGCCTACGCCGGCGCTCTGCTGGCCGACGGGCAGCCGGAGCAGGGCCTGGACTGGGCGCGGCGGGCCATGGCGGTGCCCGCCGAGGATGTCCGCAGCCGGGTGGTGGCCGCGGCCGTGCTGGCCCGGGCGTTGACGGCGGTCGGGCAACGCGAGCAGGCCTGTGCGGCGGCGGACGAGGCGGTGGGGTTGGCGTACTCCACCCAGCAGATCAGTGAGCGGGTGACGGCCGACAACCTGCGTCGGTCGTTGCGGTGAGGTGGCCGCCCTGAGGTACGAAAATCGTCACCCTTGGGTGCCGACACGCCTTGGGTCGGACGTGGGACAGTGATCCGCCCGGAGACTGGCGTACCTTCTTACCCGTGACGGTCACCCCACCTGGCGCTCTGCCGGCACCCATTGTGCCGGGGATGTCCGGGTTGTCGGTGATGGCCAGGGGTGGTTACGCCACCGTCTACCGGGCCACGCAGGATTCTGTCGGGCGCGAGGTCGCCATCAAGGTGGAAAATCGGACCCTGGACAACGAGCGGGACCAGGCCCGGTTCCTGCGCGAGGCGCGGGCCGCCGGCCGGATGTCGTCGCATCCGCACGTTGTCGACCTGTTCGACATCGGGGTCACCGGAGACCAGCACCCTTACCTGATCATGGAGCTCTGCGACGGGTCGTACGCCGACCGGATGCGGGCCGGGCCGGTCGGCGCCGCCGAGGCGCGCGACCTCGGGGTCAAGATCGCCGACGCGCTGGCCCACGCGCACGCCTCCGGGGTGCTGCACCGCGACGTCAAGCCGGCCAACATCCTCTACTCACACTTCAACTCCGCGGTGCTGGCCGACTTCGGGCTCGCCGTGCTCGGCGAGATGCGCGACTCCTCGGTCACCCTCGAGGTGCTCACCCCGGCCTACGCACCGCCGGAGATGTTCCGGCACGCCGCCCCGTCGCCGGCCGTGGACGTGTATGCCCTCTGCGCCACCCTCTACGCCGTGATGCGGCGCAAACCGCCGCGTTGGCACGACGACCGCAACCCCAGCCTGGTCACGTTGATCGACCTGTTCAACCAGCCCATCCCGGACCTGCCCGGAGTGCCGCCGGCCCTGGTCGAGGTGCTGCGGTACGGCATGGCCAACGACCCCCGCTCCCGTCCGTCGGCGGAACAACTGCGGGACCTGTTGGCGGCCGTGCCGATCGATCCCGGCCTCGCCGCGCCGATCTCCGGGGCGCCGATCTCGGGCGGCCCCAGCCTGGGCACGTTCGGGTCCGGCTCGCTGGGCTCCGGGTCGTCCGGGGCGGGGGTGTACGTGTCCGGCTCGCTGAGCCCGGGGGCCTACAGCCCGGTGCCGGCCCGCCCACCGCATCAGCATCCACGTCCCCCGAGTTCCGCCGCGGGGTTCGCGCCGGGCCCCGGTCACCCGACCGGCTCCGCCGGCTCCGGGCCGGGGCACGACTCCGGGTCCGGGTCCCCCCACCGGTCCGGGCCCGCCTACGGGTACGGGTCGGCGCACGACTCCGGGTCGGCCCACGACGCCGGGTCGGCGCGCGAATCCGGGTCGGGTTCCGGTTCCGGGTCGGGCCACGGAACCAGCTCCGGCCACGGTTCCGGGCCCGGCCATGGGTCCGGGTCGGCGCACGGGTCGGGATCGCCGTACGGGGGCTCCCCGGCGCCCGGTCAACCGCACGGGCCGTCGATCGACGACGCGACGCCGACCGTGCACACCGGCAAACCGCGCGGTCGGCTGCGCCGCTTCTTCGACGGTCTGGGAACCTGAGCCCGCCGAGCCCGCCGAGCCCGCCGAGGCTATTCCGGCGTCAGCACGGCGAGCACCGCGCCCGTGTCGACCCGCACCCCGGGACGCACCGGAACGGACGCCACCACCCCGTTGGCCGGGGCGTGCACCGGGTGCTCCAGGGTCATCGCCTCCAGGGTGAGCAGCAGTTCGCCGGCACGCACCCGCTGGCCGGGCACCACCAGCACCCGGCTCACCGCGCCGGACAGCGGCGCCATCAACGAGCCCTCCACCGGGTCCGCCGGCGGGGCCGGGAACCGGGGCAGGTCGGTCAGCGTGACCGAGCCCTCCGGGCTGTCCACGTAGGAGACCCCGTCGACCCGGTGGACCCCGAAAGTCAGCCGGATGCCGTTCACGTCGAGGACCACCCGGTCGTCGCCGGCGGACACCACCGCCACCGGCGGATGGTCGTCGCCGACCGGTGGCTGACCCAGACCGGCCAGGTCGAGTTCCTCCGGGTCGACCGAGCGCATCCACCACCCCGCCAACTCACCACAGCGGTCCATCCGGTAACCGACCTCCACCGGTCCGACCGGGCCGTCGTACACGGCCGTCTGCCAGCCCGATGGCACGTTGCGCCAGCCGGACGGCACGCTGCCCAGCACCGGGGCGGCCGCGCGTCGGGCGGCCGCCCCGGCCAGCGTCGCCGCCAGACAGGACACCCGCACCGCGTCCACGCTGGACAGCAGGGGGGCGAACAGCTCGGGGTGGTCGTCGAGGAAACCGGTGTCGACCGTGCCGGAGCGGAACGAAGGGTGCCGCAGTACCCGTACCAGCAGGTCCCGGTTGGTCACCACGCCGTGGACCTGCGAGCGGGTCAGGGCCGAGGCCAGCATCCGGGCGGCCTCGTGCCGGGTCGGTGCCCAGGCCACCAGCTTGGCGAGCATCGGGTCGTAGTGGGTGCCGACCACCGAACCGTCGGCCACCCCGGCGTCCAAGCGCAGCCCGGGCTGCGACAACGGGCGGAACCCGCCGGCCACGTCCGGCACCGAGAAGCGGCGCAGGGTGCCGGTCGCCGGCAGAAAAGCGTAGGCCGGGTCCTCGGCGTGCAGCCGCACCTGGATCGCGTGCCCCCGGATCGGTGGCGGACCCGGCATCGGCAGGGCCTGCCCCTCGGCCACCAGCAACTGCAACCGGACCAGGTCGTAGCCGGACACGCATTCGGTCACCGGGTGCTCCACCGGCAGCCCCGGACTCATCTCCAGGAAGAAGAACTCGCCCCAGGGAGCCAGCAGGAACTCGACCGTACCGGCGCCGGTGTAATCCAGGGCCCGGACGGCGGCGACGGCGGCCCGGCACAACTGCTCGCGTAGCGCTGCGTCGACCCCCGGCGACGGCGTCTCCGCCACGATGGCCTGGTTGCGCCGTTGGATCGAACACTCCCGCTCCCCGAACGGGATGACCGTGCCCAGGTTGTCCGCGAAGACCTGCACCTCCAGGTGGCGGCTGTGCTCCACGTACCGTTCGCACAGCACCGTGCCGTCCCCGAAGGCGCCGGCCGCCTCGCGCCGGGCCAGGGCCACCGCCTCGGCCAGAGCGGCGGGGTCGTGCACCACCCGCATCCCCCGGCCGCCGCTGCCGGCGGCGGCCTTCACCAGCACCGGGAAGTCGGTGACCAGATCGGGGTCGGTGACGTCGGCGAGCACCGGGATGCCCGCGTCGGCCAGCAGCGCTTTCGTCTCGATCTTCGATCCGAGGATGGCCAGCGCCTTCGGCGCCGGCCCGACCCAGATCAGGCCGGCGTCGGCGACCGCGGCGGCGAAGTCGGCGTCGCCGGCGAGCAGGCCGTAACCGGGGTGGAGGGCGTTCGCACCGGTCCGGCGGGCGGCCGCGATCACCAGGTCGGCCCGCAGGTAGGTGCCGCCCGCCGCGGTGCCGGGCAGCCGTACGGCATAGTCGGCCTCGGCGACGTGTGGCGCGTCGGCGTCGGCGTCGGAGTAGACCGCGACCGTTTCGATGCCGATGAGCCGGCAGGTGGCGAAGATCCGGAGGGCGATCTCGCCGCGGTTGGCCACCAGGAGTCGTCGGATCATGGGTGCTGCCTCAACATCCCGGCGCGGCGGCGCCGACGGCATGGCGGTGGTCCACGGCCGCGCCGGGACCGATCCGATCGGCGTGGCCGACAGTATTGCTGTGCACGGCCGACAGGCAGATTCCCAGGACGGTCCGGGTGTCGCGCGGGTCGATCACCCCGTCGTCGAAGAGCCGCCCGGAGAGGAACAACGCCCCGGACTCGGACTCCAGGCGTTGTTCGAGCGTGGCCCGCACCGCGCCGTCGGCCTCGTCCAGGGGCGGGCCGGCCAACTGCGACGCCGTGCCCACCGCCGAGCGGGCGTTCGGCCAGGTGAACAGGAAGCGGGGCTCGAACGCCCGGCCGCACATCGCGTAGCTGCCCACCCCGTACGAGGCGCCGATGGTCAGGCTCAGGTGCGGCACCGTGGAGGTGACCAGGGCGCTGATCAGCTGCCCGCCCTGGGCGATGATGCCCGCCTGCGCCTGGTCGGTGCCAGCGGCGAAGCCGGTGGTGTGCTGCAGGAACAGCACCGGGGTACGGGCGGCGTCGGCGAGCCGCAGGAAGTGGGTGGCCTTGCCGACCTCGTGCGGCGAGAGTTCCGGCCGCGCGTTGGCGACCACCGCGATCGGGTAGCCGTGCAACTCGCCCCAGCCGGTGACCAGCCCGGTGCCGTAGGCGGGCTTGAACTCGTCGAACTCACTGCCGTCCAGGATCCGGGCCAGCACTTCGCGTGGGTCGACCGGCACCTCGGGGTCGGCGCCGGCGACGCTGAGCAACTCGTCCGGGTCGTGCCTAGGCGGCGCCGGCGTGGCGGTGCGCGGAGGCGGTCCGAGCTTGCGGTGGTGCAGCCGGCGGACGCACTGCCGGGCCACCCGTAGGCCGTCGCGGTCGTCCTCGGCGAGAAAGTCGGCCAGGCCGGAGACGCAGGCGTGCATGCCGGCGCCACCGAGTGACTCGTCGTCGGTGCGCTCACCGGTGGTCAACCGGATCGCCGGCGGCCCGGCCAGGAACACCTTGGCCTGGTTACGCACCATGATCGTGTAGTCCGAGCCGGCCGGTAGGTACGCCCCGGTGCCGGTCGCGTCGCCGAACACCACGCTGATCGTCGCGATCCGGGCGGCGCGGAGCCGGGCCAGGTCACGCAGGACGGACCCGCCGGGGACGAACGTCTCCACCTGGGTGGCCAGGTCGAGCCCGGCGGACTCCACCAGGCTGACCAACGGCAGGCGGTTGGTCAGGGCTATCTGGGTGGCCCGCTGGATCTTGCGCAGGGTGTACGGGTTGACGACGCCGGCGCGCACCGTCGGGTCGTGCGCCACCACCAGGCACTCGACACCCTCGACGATGCCGATGCCGGTCACCACGCTGGCGCCGACGGTGAAGTCGGTGCCCCAGGCGGCCATCGGGGAGAGTTCCAGAAACGGTGCGTCCTGGTCGACGAGCAGCTCGATGCGCTCACGCGGGAGCAGCTTGCCGCGGGCGTGGTGCCGGGTGACGTGCCGTTCGCCCCCGCCACCGCGGGCGGTCTCCAGCGCGGTCTCCACCTCGCCGAGCCGCTGCAGCATCATCCCCCGGTTCTCCAGGTACGAGGGATGGCGTGGGTCGATGGCCGTACCGAGGCCGGCCACGTCAGGCCCGCCGCTGTCGGACGTGCCCGCGGACCGGTTCCGTGCCGTCGTCGCAGACCTTCAAGATCACGAGCCTCCGGATTGTGCCGCCCGACCACTCCCGTAACGAGCGGTCGGTAGGACTCGACACGGATCCGCGCGGCCCGCCCCCACCGCCCAGCGTGATCTTCAGTCGCGCCCCGGCGTGTCCATGCGGCGCGTCGCGCTCCGAACGGAGTCGCGCTCCGAACGGAGTCGCGCCCCCGAACGGAGTCGGGCAGCCGCGGGGGTGGCGCTCACGCCGCCGGGCAGGGGCGGGTCAGCCGGCGGCCCGGCGGGTCAGCCAGCGGCCGGGCAGGGTCAGCCGGCAGCCGGGCAGGTGCAGGTCAGCCAGCGGCCGGGCAGGGGCGGGTCAGCCGGGCGGCCGGGAGCGGCCGCGGGGTGGTCCGCGTCCGAGGTCTCAGACCCGGGCCCGACGCGCCAGGCGCTCCGGGTCCAGGATGATCACGCTCTTGCCGTCCAGCCGCAACCAACCACGGGAGGCGAAGTCGGCCAGCGCCTTGTTCACCGTCTCCCGGGAGGCGCCGACCAGCTGGGCCAACTCCTCCTGGGTGAGGTCGTGGGTCACCCGCAGGACCCCACCGTCGCGGGTGCCGAACCGACCGGCCATCTGCAGCAGATTCTTGGCGACCCGGCCGGGCACATCGGTGAAGATCAGGTCGGCGAGATTGTCGTTCGTCCGGCGCAGCCTACGGGCCAGCACCCGGAGCAGCTGTTCGGCTATTTCCGGCCGGTTGCTCAGCCATGGCCGCAGCGACGCCTTGCGCAGCCGGGCCAGC
>DASVVF010000857.1:0-4146 GCA_036386695.1 Catenuloplanes sp.
GCGATCGACGAACGCGGCCGGGAGTCGCCGCACTCGGTCATGATCAGCCGTACGCTGGGCCTCTCGGGCGTGCCACCCCGGTGCTATCCGACCGGCCTGGCGCACCCGTCCGCCACCGAGGTCACCGGCTCGGCCGTCACCCTCAGCTGGCAGAACCTGGGCGACCCGGGGATCGCCACCATCCTCGGCGGCCCGGACGGTCCGATCTCGACCGCCCTGTCCAGCGTCCGCGTCGGTAACCTGTCCCCCGGCGACCGCCTATACCTTCTCGGTGCAGCGGCGTAACCACTGCCCGATGCCGGACATGCCGGCGCTCGCGGTAACCGTGGTGACCGCGCCCGGCGCGCCGGGGCGGCCGGCACCGCCGGTCGATCCAGCCGTCGTCGCCCGGACGGACACCACGGTGACGGTGTCCTGGCAGCCGCCCGCCGGCAGCCCGCCGGCGAGCCGGTACGTCGTGTATGAGGGAGGGCGGCCGGTGGCCAGCACCGGCGGCACGTCCGCGACCGTACGCGGGCTCCATCACGCGACCGGGTACGCGTTCACGATCGCCGCGGTCGACGCCCGGGGCAACGAGTCGGCCGGCGCCGGCGTAGCGGGGCGTACGGCGACATGTCAGGCCCGTCCGCCGCGGCCCGTGGCGGTGAGCGCCCGGGCGCTGTCGGCGTCGTCGGTGCGGTTGGACTGGGTGCAGGAGGCCGCGGCGGTGTGGTACACCGTCTACGACGACGATGCGGTGGTCGGCACCAGCGTGGGCACGGCGACCGTGGTCAGCGGGCTGCTGTCGGCGTCGACGCACCGGCTGCGGGTGGTGGCGGTCCTGGCCGAGGGGTGCGGCGAGACCCGCGCCAGCGCGGCCGCCCGGGTGGCCACCCCGGCGGGCCCGGTCACCCGTCCGACCCGGCCGGAGAATCTGCGGATCGCGTCGGCGGACCCGCTGACCGGGACCGTCGGTCTGCGCTGGACCCAGCCGGCCGGCGACGATCCGGCGATCGCACACCGGCTCTACCGGGGCGCCGAGGTGGTGACCACGGCCACCGGCACCGAACTCGCCGTCCGGCTGCCCATGGCCACCACCCAGGTGCTGACCGTCGCCGCCGTCGACGCCGCCGGACTGGAGTCGGCGCAGAGCGCGCCGCTGACCGTGCAGGTGCCGTATCTGCCGCCGCCGTGATGGCCGGTTCCGGCCACCCGGGGGCCCGCGCCGGCGGTTGACGCAGCGACCGGTGCTATGGATGATTGCCGATGTTAGCGCCCACATCGGGTGCCCGGTCGCCGCCGGTGCACGTCAGCGCTGCCGCAGCCGCTCGCCTGTCCTGTCCGCCGGGAAGAAGGAACACATGAAGCGTCGTCATGGGCAGCTGGTGGCCGTTCTGGCCACCCTCGCGACCGCTCTGGCGGGGGCTGTGGTGACCGCCCCGCCCAGCGCGGCCGCGGCTCCGGGCAGCCCGGCCGTCCGGCCGCCGCTGGGCTGGAACAGCTGGAACACCTTCGGCTGCAACATCACCGAAGCCCGGATCCGGGCGGCCGCGGACGCGATGGTCAGCTCCGGCATGCGGGCGGCCGGCTACCAGTACGTCGTCGTGGACGACTGTTGGCAGCGGTCGACCCGCGACGGTGCCGGGAACCTGCGCGCGGACCAGGCCCGCTTCCCGTCCGGGATGAAGGCGCTCGGCGACTACATCCACAGCAAGGGCCTCAAGTTCGGGATCTACCAGGCCCCCCGGGAGAAGACCTGCGCCCAGTACTTCAACACGGTCCCCGGGGCCACCGGCGCACTCGGTCACGAACAACAGGACGCCAACACCTTCGCGTCGTGGGGGGTGGACTTCCTCAAATACGACTGGTGCTCGCCGTGGGGCACGCTGGCCGACCAGATCGCCGGCTTCACCAAGATGCGGGACGCCCTGCGCGCCACCGGGCGACCGATCGTCTACTCCATCAACTCCAACAGCGCCCACTCCAACACCGGACCGTCGTACAACTGGGGTCCGATCGCGGACATGTGGCGAACCACGGAGGACATCACCGACAAGTGGCGCACCGGCTGCACCCGGGACTGCTTCATGGGCGTCACCGAGATCCTCGACGTCCAGGCCCCCCTGTACAGCTGGGCGGGTCCGCAGCACTGGAACGACCCGGACATGCTGGAGGTCGGCGTCCGCGGCACGTTCACCCCGACCGAGAACCGGGCCCACTTCAGCATGTGGGCGATCATGGCGGCACCGTTGATCGCCGGCAACGACATCACCAGGATGACCGACGACGTGCGCGCCGTGCTGACGAACGCCGACGTGCTGGCCGTCAACCAGGACAGCGCCGGGCGGCAGGCCCGCCGGGTCCGCGACGCCGGGGACAGCGAGGTCTGGGCCAAGACGCTCAGCGACGGGTCGGTCGCGGTGGCCCTGCTGAACCGTTCCGGCCGCACCGCGGCGATCTCCACCACCGCTGCCGAGATCGGCGCCCCGGCCGCGTCCGGCTACGCCCTCTTCGACGTCTGGACCAAGGCGTCCCGGAACACGTCCGGCGCCATCAGCGCCACCGTGCCGGCGCACGGCGTCGTGATGTACCGGGTCCGCCCCGGCGCGACCACGCCGACCGACTCCTTCAGCCTGCGGGGCGTGGAGTCCGGGCGCTGCCTGGATGTGCTGGGCGGGGTGGCGGACAACGGCACCCCGGCGGTCATCTGGGACTGCAACGGCGGCAGCACGCAGCAGATCACCGCCGAGGCGGGCCAGCTGCGGATCGCCGGCAAGTGCCTGGACGCCGAGCGTAAGGGGACGACCGACGGCACCCGGGTGATCCTGTGGACCTGCGGAACGGGAGCCAACCAGCAGTGGACCCTGCAGGCGGACGGCACCCTGCGCGGGGTGCAGTCCGGCCGGTGCGTCGCTGTGTCGGGGCCGGCGACCGCCAATAACACACCGCTGGTGCTGGGGACCTGCTCCGGCGCCGCCAACCAGCGATGGACGCGCAGCTAACGGGTCCTCGCCGCGGTGGTCGGACGGCGCACGCCGTCCGGCCCACCGCCGCCCGACCGATGGTCACGCGCCGCCCGGACGGCTCATTCCCAGTTCTGTTGCCAGTCCGGCGGCGCGTGCGTCGCCCGCTGAGCGGTCGTCCCGCCGATCGTGGGCGGCGGGGTCAGCAACCCGGTGGCCTCGCCGGCCGACAATTGATACATGGCGGCCAGCCAGCGCAGCGCCACCGCGGCGCCGCGCAGCACCAGCCCCGACAACAGGCACGGAACGGCCACCCCGACGGCCAACGGCCACCCGGGCGCGCCTTCCTGCGACCCCATGACCAGGAGCACCGCCACCAGCACACCGCCCAGCACCGTCAGGACGGCGGCGACGTCGAAGAACTGGGCCGCCGACGTCGGCGCGTCCACGCCATCATGGTCCTTGCGCACGTCTGTCACCCGTCCGTCTCCGCCACACCGTTCGTGGCCACTTCCGGCCATATTACGTGGCTGTTAGCGTAAAATGTCTATTTTATTCGGCACGTTCCGGTGATTCCTCGTCGACCAGCCGGCGGTCGCCGCCGCCCGCCGGGTGAATCAGCCGCGACCCGCCGAGCTCGCCACGTCCTTGGTGGACGGCGGCGGATCCCCGACCGCACGGGCGGCACCAGGCGGGCGGGGTTGGGGCGTCATGGTTGGGGCGTCATGAGCCGAATGTCGAAACGCGATGCGTCGAGCCGGCCCGCCGGGCCGGCCAACCGTGAGAAAGAGAGACTCAATGAACCTCGTCGCATGGATTCTGTCCGCCCTGCTCGCTGTGGTATTCATTGGCGCCGGCGCCGCTAAACTCTTCACGCCGCGGGAGAAACTCGTCACCAACCCCAAAATGGCCTACACGAACGACTTCACGAGCACCCAGGTCAAGGCTATTGGCGCCGTTGAAGTGGCGGGCGGCATCGGCGTCATTCTGCCCTGGCTGCTCGACATCGCCCGCATCCTGACGCCGCTGGCCGCCGTCGGCCTGGCCATCACCATGATCGGCGCCATGATCGTCCACGCCCGGCGGGGGGAACTCAAGGAGGCGCTGCCGATCAACGGCATCCTGTTCGCCCTGGGCGCAGCCGTCGCGATCATCCGGTTCAGCCAACTCTGAGCCGGCCGCGCCGTGGGCCCCACAGGGGTCT
>DASVVF010000858.1:0-5470 GCA_036386695.1 Catenuloplanes sp.
GCCGGGCGATCGTCCTCGCGACGTGCAGCAGCGCCGCGCCCGGGGTGCCTCCCGGCAGGACGAACGAGTCGAGCGCCGACAGCCGCCCGTTGAAGTCGTCACACCAGCCCTCCAGCCGGGTCACGTACTCCGGGGTGATCCGCAGCGGTGGGTACGCCGGGTCGGGGCTGATCGGGTTGCTCAGGTCGGCGCCCAGGTCGAAAAGGTCGTTCTGGACGCGGGTCAGCACCGCCCGCACCTCGTCGGTCAGCTGCCCGAGTGCCAGTGCCACCCCGATGGCGGCGTTGCACTCGTCGACGTCGGCGTACGCACCGATCCGGGGATGGGTCTTCGGCACCAGCTCGTTGTTGCTGAGCCGGGTGTTGCCGGTGTCCCCGGCCTTGGTGTAGATGCGGGTCAGGTGGACGGCCATGACCTCACCTTACGGACAGCGGCCCGGGGCCACCGGTGCCGGGTGACCCGCCCGGGGGTCGGGACCGGACCGTACCGGGCGGGCCCGCTCGCCCTACGATTGCCGGCGTGGACGTGATCAGAGTCAACGGTGGTGCCCGACTGTCGGGCGGGGTGCACGTGGTGGGTGCGAAGAACGCCGCGCTGAAGCTGATGGCCGCCGCCCTGCTGGCCCCGGGGCGCACCGTGGTGGCCAACGTGCCCCGGATCACCGACATCGCGATCATGGCTGAGGTGCTCCGGCGGTTGGGCTGCGCGGTGTCGCTCGAGCGCGACGAGGTGACCATCGACGTGCCGGAGGAGCCCGGGACGGAGGCCGACTACGACCTCGTCCGGCGGCTGCGGGCGTCGATCTGCGTGCTGGGTCCCCTGCTGGCCCGCCGTGGCTACGTGCGGGTGGCGCACCCCGGTGGCGACGCGATCGGTTCCCGTGGGTTGGACATGCACGTCGCCGGGCTGGCCCGGATGGGCGCGGACATCACCGGCGAGCACGGATTCGTGATCGCGCAGGCGCCCGCCGGGTTGCGCGGCGCCACCATCTGGCTGGACTTCCCCAGCGTGGGCGCCACGGAAAACCTGCTGATGGCGGCGGTGCTGGCCAAGGGCACCACCGAGATCGACAACGCCGCCCGGGAGCCGGAGATCGTGGACATCTGCCGGATGTTGACGGCGATGGGCGCGCGCATCTCCGGGGCCGGCACCGCGACGTTGACCATCGAAGGGGTCGACCGGTTGCACCCGGTGCGGCACGCCACGGTCGGTGACCGGATCGTCGCGGGCACCTGGGCGTTCGGCGCGGCGATGACCCGCGGGGACGTGACCGTCACCGGGGTGGACCCCGGGTACCTGGAAATCGCCCTGGAGAAGCTGATCATCGCCGGCGCCACGGTCGACACCGACATCCGCCCCGGCACCGGCGACCACGCTGACCTGCGGGCCGGCGCCGGGACCGGGGCCGAGGGCTTTCGGGTGCGGATGGTCGACCGGCCCCGGGCGGTGGACGTGGTGACCCTGCCGTTCCCGGGCTTCGCCACGGACCTGCTGCCGATGGCGATCGGCCTGGCCGCCGTCAGCGACGGGGCCTCGCTGATCACCGAGAACATCTTCGACGGGCGGTTCATGTTCGTCAACGAGATGGCCCGGCTGGGGGCGCAGATCAAAACCGACGGCCACCACGCCGTGGTCCGGGGGCGGGAACGGTTGTCCGGTGCCCCGGTGCGGGCGACCGACATCCGGGCCGGCGCCGGGCTGGTCATCGCCGGGCTGTGCGCCGACGGGGTGACCGAGGTCGCCGAGGTGCACCACATCGACCGGGGCTACCCGGGCTTCGTCGCCGACCTGCGCGGCCTGGGCGTCGACGTGCACCGGGAGTTGGCACCGGACGAGCCGGCCTTCTCCTTCTGATCCGCCATCGCCCAGGCCCGCCCCGCCATCGGCAGCCCTGCGACATCCCGCAGTCGGCGAAGCGACGGCGGGCGGGTCAGTCCGGAGCGGCGGGCTACTGGCGTTCCGGGGAGCCGCCGACCAGGCGGCGGGCCACGTCGACGTCCTCGGCGAACACCAGCACCCGGACCTGGCCGTGGCTGCCGGTGGCGATGGTGGAGCGGATCCCCACGGCCGCCAGCATCCGGCGTACCTCCTGGGCGACTTCGGCGTCCTCGGCGAGCGCGGCGGCGCTGAGCAGGCCGTAGTCCTCGGGCTCGCCGAACAGGTCGAACCCGTCGAGGGGCCACTCGCGCAGGGCGTCGCGGTCCCGCTCGAGTTCCCATCGCAGCACCACGCTCAGTACCCCGACCAGTACCAGCGCGAGCAGCGGCCCGAACAGGTACCAGCCGTCGCTTGGGGGCATGGCCACAGTCTGGCACCGCCCGGGTGCAGCCTGATGCCAATCACCGGACAGCCCTCCTGAGTAGGCGTTCAGTTGTGCCGGTTAGGGTGGACCCACCAATGTCGTCGGGGTAGGGGGCACGCGGATGGCTGGTCGACTCGCGGTGATCGGGGCCGGTCTGATGGGGGCGGGCATCGCGCAGGTGGCGGCCCAGGCCGGGTGGCAGGTGACCTTGCGTGACCTGGACGACGCGGCGGTCCAGCGGGGTCTGGACGGCGTCCGCGGCTCGTTGAACAGGTTCGCCGGCAAGGGCAGGATCACCGCGCAGGACGCGGAAGCGGCGCTGGGGCGGATCACCGGCACCACCGACCTGGACGCCGCCGCCGAGGCGGACCTGGTGGTCGAGGCGGTCTTCGAGCGGATCGAAATCAAGCATGACGTCTTCCGGGCCCTCGACAAGATCTGCCGGGCGGACGCCGTGCTGGCGACCAACACCTCGGCGATTCCGGTGACCCAGATCGCCGCTGTCACCCAGCGGCCCGAGTCGGTGGTGGGTACCCACTTCTTCTCGCCGGTGCCGATGATGAAGCTCTGCGAGCTGGTGCGCGGTTACAAGACCTCGGACGCGACGCTGGCCACGGCCCGGGCGTTCGCCGAGGAGATCGGCAAGACCTGCGTGGTGGTCAACCGGGACATCGCCGGCTTCGTCACCACCCGGCTGATCGCCGCCCTGGTGGTCGAGGCGGTCAAGCTGGTCGAGTCGGGCGTGGTCTCGCCGGAGGACCTCGACGTGGCCTGCCAGCTGGGCTTCGGCCACGCCATGGGCCCGCTGGCGACCACCGACCTGACCGGGGTGGACGTGCTGCTGAACGCCACGAAGAACATCTACGCCGACACCGCCGACGAGAAGTTCTTCCCCCCGGAGCTCCTCCAGCGGATGGCCACCGCCGGCGACCTGGGCCGCAAAACCGGCCAAGGCTTCTACTCCTACTGAAGGGTGCGGGGGTAGGCGGTCAGCCGTCGCGTTTGGTGGTCCAGCGGAAGGTGGTCCGGCAGAGGATCAGGCCGATGACGCACCAGGCGGTGAGGACCAGGGCCACCCTGGTCAGTTCGAAGGAGCCGGCGGGTTCCTGGGCGCCGAACGAGGCGGGCAGGAAGACCGAGCGCAGGCCCTGGCACATCCACTTCAGCGGGAAGAGCGCCGCCACCTGCTGCATCCAGTTCGGCAGCATGGTGAAGACGACGAAGACCCCGGAGGTGAACTGCAGCACCAGCGCCACCGGGGTGACGATGGCCGGCCCGCCGCGCGCGGTGCGGGCCAGCGACGAGAACGCGATGCCGCACAGGGTGCACGCGGTGATGCCGAGTACCGACACCCAGCCGAAGGTGAACCACGTCGTCAGGGTGCCCGGCAGCTTCAGGCCGAAGGCCAGCACGGAGACCGCCAGCAGAACGGCCGTCTCGGCCACCCCGATGACGACGACCATCACCACCTTGCCGGCGAAGTACACCCAGGCCGGCATCGGGGTGCCGCGGAACCGCTTGAGGACCCCGCGGTCGCGTTCCATCGGGATCTGGATGGCCAGGGCCTGGAAGCCCACCGACATCAGCCCGGCGGCGATCATGCCGGTGACGAAGTACTGGGCGAACGGCACGCCGGGGGCGATGTCCCAGGTGAAGATCGAGGCGAACAGCAGGATCATGATCACCGGGAAGGCGAGGGTGAAGACCACCGACTCCCGGCTGCGCAGGAACTGCCTGACCTCCATCCGGCCCTGGCGGACGGCCAGGCCGGCCGGGCCCACCCGGTGGGCCGAAACGGTGCTGCTCATCGCTGCCCAATCAGGTCGAGGTAGATGTCTTCCAGGGTCGGCCGGGTCACGGTGAGGCCGGGCACCTCGCCGCCGAAGCGCGCGGCCAGGTCGCCGACCAGCGCCGTCGGCGTCGCGCTGCGGGTGCTCTCCCAGGCCCCGTCGGGGGTACGCCAGGACACCGTCGCCAGAGCAGCTTCCCGGTGCCCGAGCTGCCGCGGCGCGTCCACCGCGACCAGTCGACCGGCGGTGATCACGGCGACCCGGTCGGCCAACGCCTCCGCCTCCTCCAGGTAGTGGGTGGTCAGCACCACCGTCGTGCCGGCCGCGGCCAGGTCCCGGATGAGCAGCCAGAACTCCCGGCGGGCGGCGGGGTCGAAGCCGGTGGTGGGCTCGTCGAGGAAGAGCAGCTCCGGGCGGCCGACGATGCCCAGGGCCACGTCCAGGCGTCGCTTCTGCCCACCGGAGAGGGTGTGGGTGCGGGCGGTCCGCTTGTCGGCCAGGCCGACCCGGGCGATCACCTTGTCGGGGTCGTCGGGGGCGGGGTAGAAGGCGGCGAAGTGGTGCACCAGCTCGGCCACGGTCAGGTTGTCGAACTCGCCGGTGCCCTGCAGCACGATCCCGACCCGGGAGCGCCACCGGCCGTCCGCCCGGGCCGGGTCGGCGCCCAGCACGCTGACCTCGCCGCCGTCCCGGTTGCGGTACCCCTCCAGGATCTCCACCGTGGTGGTCTTGCCGGCGCCGTTGGGACCGAGCAGGGCGAAGATCTCGCCGCGGCGGACCTCCAGGTCGACGCCGGCCACGGCGACGGTGCCGCCGTACGCTTTCCGCAGTCCCCGGACCGAGATGGCGATGTCGCCGGCGGCACGCTCGTCGGTGTCGAGCTGATCGGTTTCCGGGCTGCCGTCGCTCATGGCGGACAGCGTACGACGGGGCCGCTTGTGCGGTTTTTCACCGGCTAGTTGACTGAACGGTAACTTAGACTCCCGGTCATGGAAGGTCGTCTGCCGGAGCGGGACCGCCCGTGGGTGATGCGCACGTACGCCGGCCACTCGTCGGCGACCGCCACCAACGCGCTGTTCCGCCGCAATCTCGCCAAGGGGCAGACCGGGCTCTCGGTCGCCTTCGATCTACCCACCCAGACCGGGTACGACCCGGACGCCGTGCTGGCCTCCGGTGAGGTCGGCCGGGTGGGGGTGCCGGTGGCCCACCTGGGCGACATGCGGCAACTAGTCGACGGCATCCCGCTGGCCACGGCCAACACCTCGATGACGATCAACGCGACCGCGATGTGGCTGCTCGCGCTCTACCAGGTCGTCGCCGAGGAGCAGGCGGGCGCGACCACGGACGAGGAGAAGGAGCGGGTGCACAACCTGCTCGC
>DASVVF010000859.1:0-2827 GCA_036386695.1 Catenuloplanes sp.
CCAGCGGTTGAGGTCGTGCCTGCGGCTGCGGGACACGGTGGCCCGGCTCGGTGGTGACGAGTTCGTCGTGGTGCTCGGTGGCTCCGATCCGGCCGGCGCCGACGACATCGCCACCGGCATCATCGCGGCGTTGGCCACACCGGTCGTCGTCGAGGGGCATGAGCTGCTGGTCCGCGCCAGCATCGGAATCGCCGACGGATACGCCGGCGACGAGGCCGGCGAGCTGCTGCGCAAGGCCGACATCGCCATGTACGCGGCGAAGCGCCGGGGCGGCAGCGGATACCTGCGCTACCAGGACGGCATGGCCGGTGCCGCCGTCGAGCCCGCGTACCTCGGGGCCGACCTGCGCCAGGCGCTGGTCGATCAGCAGTTGTTCCTGCTGTATCAGCCCATCGTCGCGCTCGACGACGGGCGGCTGACCGGGGTGGAGGCGCTGGTGCGCTGGGCCCATCCGGTCCGCGGCGCACTGGCCCCGGGCGAGTTCATCCCGCTGGCCGAACGCACCGCGCTGATCGTTCCGCTGGGTCGGTGGGTGTTGCGGGAAGCGTGTCGGCAGATGGCCGGCTGGTCGGTTCGCCATGGGACCGCCGCCCCGGCCGTCCTGAACGTCAACGTCTCCGCCCGTGAACTGCGCGAGCCGACGTTCGCCCAGGATGTCGTCGCCGCGCTGGCGGAGGCCGGCCTGCCCGCGCACCGGCTGGTCCTGGAGGTCACCGAGACCACGATGTTCGAAATCGGGGAGGCGGTGACAAATCTACGGTTCCTGCGCGAGCGCGGTGTGCGGGTGGCGCTGGACGACTTCGGCACCGGGCAGTCGACGCTCACCCTGCTGCAGAACTGTCCCGTCGACCAACTCAAGCTCGATCGGTCCTTCACCCAGGCGGATCACACCCTGCAGCCCACCATCGCGGCGGCCGTGATCCAGCTGGCCCGCGCGCTGCACCTGCACGTCGTCGCGGAAGGGGTGGAGACCCTTGAGGAGGTGGACCGACTGCGATCCCTCGGCTACCAGCACGCGCAGGGCTACTACTTCGCCCGGCCGCTCGCGGCGGCCCAGATCAGCGAGACGGTGCTGAGAACCAGCCCCGTCCGGCAGATCACCGCCCCGCACTGAGTCAGGCCCAGCCCGGCGCGAAAGCACTGAGGCCCGCCGCGGACGCGGCCGGCGCCCGGGGTCGCTCAGGTCGATGGCGGCCGCTGGTACCGGACGAGGCTGGCGGCGGCGAGCAGGACGTCGTCGACGACCGCGTCGAGGGGTTGGCTGGCGTCGATGGTGACGGCACCGTGTTCCCGCCACGGTCCGACGAACTCGGTGTAGTAGGTGGTGGCGGCACGCAGGGTGGCCCCGACGCGGCCGAAGTCGTTGCCCGGGCGGTCCCGCAGCCGCTCCGTCATGGTCCGGTGGTCGATGTCCAGCAGAATGGTGGCATCGAACCGGTCGGCGAGTTGCAGGGCATTGGCGGCGTAGCCGCACAGCCACTGCGGGTCGGTGTCCCGGCCCCGGGCCTCGGCGATGATCTGGTCGAGGCGCACCGGGTCCCACGTCCAGCGGTGGGCGGCGAGCCAGCCGGCGTCCGGTTCGGCGGGCTGTTCGACGCGCTGGCCGGCGCCGTTGGTCCAGGCGCACAGGCGCGGGTCGGCGTCCAGGCTGACGGCGGGGTGTCCCCGTTCGATCAGCCGGCGGGCGACGGAGGACTTACCGGCGCCGGTCACGCCGGTGATGAGAAGTACCAGCACGGGATCCACCGTCCCACACCGGCGCGGCGGCGGTCCGGGTTTCCGCCACCCGGGCGGGCCCGCTGCGTCGGCCGGACCTGGACACGAATTCCCGCCCGCCACGACGTTCGCCCGGTGTGGTCCGGTGTGGTCCGGTGTGGGTGGACCCGGCGGCGCGGCGAAGACCACCTCCGCCCGGGGGGAATATTCGGTGGCCACTGTCGTCGGGCTGCGGCAGGCTGGCGGCGATGGGAGTCCTAGACGCGATCGCCGGCAGAGTGGCCGCCGGCTCCACGGTCGACTTCCGCCCCAGCGGGTCGTCGATGGTGCCGCTGATCCGCAGCCGGCAGCTCGTCACCGTGGCCCCGGTCGACCCGACAAGGCTCGACGTGGGTGACATCGTGCTGGCCCGGGTCGCCGGCACGGTGTACCTGCACCTGGTCTCGGCAGTCGACAAGGGCACCGGACGCGTCCAGATCAGCAACAACCGTGGCCGGGTCAACGGCTGGACGAACCACGCCAGGATCTACGGCATCTGCACCGCTTTCGACGGCGTCGCCCGGCCACGGATCGCCGGCAAGGTCCCGCCGGGCTGAACGTTCCCCCGCGCCCTGTTCCCCCGCGCCCTGTTCCCCCGCGCCCCGTTCGCCCGCGCCCCGTCGAGTCGGTTGCCGGACAGCCAACGGGACAGCGCGATGGCGGCTCAGCTGCGACGATCTACGCTCTCGCAACGGCGTACGGCCCAGGGAGCAGCGGTGCACAACGGCAACAACCCGGCTACTCCAACCCCCTCGACTGCTCCGGCGCCGCCGGAGCATCCAGCCCCCTCGACTGCTCCGGCCGCTCCGTTGCTCCCGGATGCTGCGGCGATTCCGCCTCAGCGGGCGCCGCTGCCGGTCGAAACCGACCCGCCGTCGAGCCAGCCGGAACCCGTCCCGGCCGAGCCGGCCGCCGTGCCGCCCGCCGACGCCGGCTACGCACCCACACCCGTACCCATCGGGCGGCGGCGCGCCCGGGCGTTCGTCATCGCCGGCGCGGTGATCCTGGTCGTGGCGCTCGCCGTCGTGGTGGGTGCGGTGGCCTACGTGTCGAACCGGGCGCCGGCCCGGCC
>DASVVF010000860.1:0-2795 GCA_036386695.1 Catenuloplanes sp.
CCACGGTCGCTCCCGGGGTGAACCCGGGCACCGACCGGTTCGCCGTACCGGCCCGCACCACACTGGTCATCACCGACCTGGTGCTGGAGAACCCCCAGGGTGACACCGGCCGGGTGGACGTGCTCATCGACGGCAACCCGATCCTGACGTACGCGCTGGCCAACTTCCGGGCGACGGACTACCACTTCGTGACCCCGCTGGAGGTACCGACCGGCAAGGCGTTGAGTCTGCGTTCGACCTGTCAGGCCGTCGGCACCGACCTCGGCGCCGCGGACAACCGGTGCCGGGCCTCGCTGCTGGTCAGCGGCAGCCGCCGGGTGGTGGCGGCGGCGCCGGCGCCGTAGCGGGCCCACGGCCATCGACCGGGCCGGCCACCGCTGTCCGGACTTGACCGCGTCAGCGGTCCCGGCAGGTGAATCGTCCGTCAACTCTCAGCCGACACGGCGTAGCGGGCGGCGATCGCGGCGGCGCGGTTGTGCAGCGCGGTGCGCAACCACTGCGGCGCCAGGGCTTCCGCGGTGGTGGCGAGCTGCCACAGCGCCCATTCGGCGTGTCGGGGATCCTGGAAGGTCACCTCCAGCCGCAGCCAGCCGTCGCCGTCGGCTTCCTCGGCGCGGACGGCCAGCGCGGTGCCGACCAGGTCCTCCCGCCGCGTCGCGGTCACCCGTGCCAGCACGGTGACCTGGTCGCCGCCGGTCCGGAACCGCGTGCTGCGGTCCTGCCACGCCCGGTCCAGATCGACCCGGTCCGGTCGCTGGGCGGGTTCGGCGAGTTCCTCGGCGGCCAGGATGCGCGACAGCCGGTAGGTGCGGTCCGCGCCGGACCTCGTGGCCAGCAGATAGCCCTGCTCGCGGACGGTCACCAGGCCGATCGGGTCCACCGTGCGCCACTTCGCGGTCTGGCCCACCGCCGCGTAGTGAATGCGCAGCTTGTGTCCGGCGAACACCGAGCGCCGCACCTCGGCCACCACGGTGTCGGGCACCTCGTCGACGACCAGCCGGCGCGACAGCAAGTCGGTCTGCGGGTCGATGAGCAACCGCTCGACCGCGCCGGCCGCGGCGTCCCGATAGCTTTCCGGTAGCGCGTCGATGACCTTGAGCATGGCCGAAGCGAGCGGCGAGCCGAGACCGAATGCCTGCGCGCCGCGCCGCGATCCGGCGACCAGCAGGGCGAGCGCCTCGTCGTGGTTCAGTCCGGTGAGTTCGGTCTGGAAACCTGGCAACAACGCGAAACCGCCGCGCCGGCCGCGTTCGGCGTAGACCGGGACGCCGGCCGCGGACAGCGCCTCGATGTCGCGCAGCACGGTGCGGGTGGACACCTCCAGCTCGCGGGCCAGGGTGGCCGCGGACAGCCGACCGCGCTGGCGCAGGAGCAGCACCAGGGAGACCAACCGGTCGGCCCGCATCCGAGCATTGTGCCAGGAATACGTGACACAGGATGTCGTGGTTTGCCTGGGATGCTCACCAGCATGTGGGCCCGCATCCTGACGTGCCCACACTGTCGACGGATTGGAGTTCTGATGGCACTGGATCGATCGGCGGTCAACCCGTGGACGTGGTCGGTGGCGCTTGGGTACAACCAGGGTGAGATCGTCTCCGGGCACACCCGGACCCTGTACTGCGCCGGGCAGACCGCGATGAGCGGCGACGGCAAGCCCCAGCATGCCGGTGACCTGGCGGCGCAGTTGGCGCTGAGCCTGGACAACCTGGAGGCCGTTCTCGGCGCGGCTGGCATGTCCCTGGCGAACCTCGTCCGACTCAACGTCTACACGACCGACGTCGATCGGCTCTTCGAGCATTACGGCGTGCTGGCATCGCGGTTGGGCGCCGCCGGGGTGGCACCGACCACCACAATGCTAGGGGTGACCCGGCTGGCGGTCCCCGACCTGGTCGTCGAGCTGGAAGGGACCGCCGTCGCGTGATGCCGGCTCGCCACCTCCGGTTGAACTGCCGCGGGGAGCAGGCAGATGGGGGATCTCCGGTGCCCAGAATGGTGACAATCGGCGTCTATGGCTTCGACGGCGAGTCGTTCCTGCGACGGCTGCGGCGCGCGCGGGTCGGTCTGCTGCTCGACGTCCGCCAGCGCCGCGGTGTCCGGGGAACCGACTACGCCTGGGCGAATTCGACTCGGCTGCGGCAGGCGCTCGCCGGGGCGGACATCGACTACCGGCACGTGAGGGAGCTGGCGCCGACGACCGAGCTGCGCCAGCTCCAGTACCGCGAGGACGACCGGCGGGGGGTGGGCCAGCGCGACCGCGTCGCGCTGGCGCCTGAGTACGCCGAGCGCTACACCAGCGAGATCCTCGACCGGTTCGATCTCGGTGCGCTCGTGGCGCAGCTGCCGAGCGGGTCGGTGAGCGCCCTGCTGTGCGTCGAGCGCGATCCGGAGGCATGCCACCGGTCGCTGGTGGCCGAGCGCCTGCGCGCCGGATACGGCGTGCCGGTCACCGACCTCCGCCCGGGTTAGGCCACGCCGCTCGGCTGCCTGCTGATCGGTCGGTGCGGGCCGCTCAGCGGCGGATGATGAAGTCCGGCGGGTCGAGGGTGCCCGGCACGACCAGGAAACGGGTGCTGCGCACCGGCGGTTGACCGGCCATCGTGGCCACCACCAGGCGCGGTCCGAGCTGACCGTCGCGGTGTGCCACCAGCAGGGGCACCGCGAACGTCCCGTCGGGGCGCACCGTCACCGGTCGTGAGTTCAACGTCAGGCCCCGGGTCCAGGTCAGTCGCACGGTCGCCCCGGGCGGGAAGTTCGCGCCGCGCACCGAGGTGACGAATCCGGGGGCTCCGATGGGG
>DASVVF010000861.1:0-2646 GCA_036386695.1 Catenuloplanes sp.
GATTTCCTCTACGGCGAACCCAAGCCGTTGCACTGACCCCGACGTACGTGGGGAGCCGCGTGGCGCGGTCGGGAGGCGGAGACCCTCCCGGCCGCGCCCGCCGGTGTCTTCCGGGCGAAGGGACCGGCCCCCGCTGTGCCGGCCGGGTCGGCGCGGCGCTCCCCCGGAGGAATTGTGACGTGGAACACAGCAGCGATGTGTCCGGGCCAGCCCGGTACGGACCTCCGACTCCTATCGGGCTGACGCTGCGTCGGTCCCGCAACCGTAGGAGGTACGTCATGACTTTCCTCAGCGCGGCGAAGCGCCGCTGGCGATGGGCGGTAACCCTGCTCGTGGCCACCGCCGTCGGCCTGGCCTTCGCAGGTCAGGTCGGCGCGGCGCCGGCGGACAAGGGCTCCGCCTTCACCGCCGTTGAACTGGCCAACGGGCTGCTCTTCGACGACGGGTTGGTAGCCGGGCGACTGGCCAAACTGGACCGCCCGCCGCTGGAGCGGACCGACGACATGGCCCGCGCCCGCGAGGCCGTGGACAAGGCGATCGAGAGCGATCCCCGCTGGGCGAAGTCGTTCGCCGGGCGGTTCCAGAGCGGTGACCCGCGGCTGATCGAGGCGGCGATCGGCGACCTCACCACGCTGACCCGGGGGGTCGTCGACCAGATGTACGGCCACGAGGTGGTGGAGAAGGCCATCGACGAGGCCGGTCGGCAGGTGGGTGCCGGGGCCGCCGGTAAGTGGATCGTCGCGCACACGTACGTCTACGTGTACAAGTACGCCTTCTTCATCCGTTACTTCTTCGTCGTCTGGGCCCGGGACTCGCTGCAGAACCCGGCCGAGAACCCTCGGCTGGTCGACGAGCTCACGGTCCGGACCATCGCCGAGAACCTCAGCGTCCGAGGCTGACGGGTCACTGGAGGAGATCTGATGATCACCAGCAGTGCGGCGTCGCAGCCGTCCGCTCTGGACGACGCCCCGACACCGCCGTCCCCCCATGATCCGGCCGACGCCCGGCTCGGCGGCTCGATCGCCGCGGTGTGCGGCATCGTCGTGGTCGTCGTGCTGTACGTGCTGCACGCCGCACTGCCGGCCACCCCGTTCCACCTTCCGTTCGACGATCGGCAGATCGTCCGGGCGTTGGTTCCCCAGGGGTGGGCCTTCTTCACGCTCAGCCCGCGTACGCCGGACCTGCTCGTGTGGGGGGCGGCTCCCGACGGCGGGTGGCGGCGGCTCAGCGTCGGCGCCCACGCCGTGCCCAGCACGGTCCTGGGGCTGGACCGGGCCGCCCGGTCGCAGGGCACCGAGATCGGCATCCTGGCGAGCCAGATACCGGCGGGCGACTGGTCGTCGTGCGAGCGGCAGCCGACCGACTGCCTCGGCGCGCGCCCCACCGGCCGGACCATCGCGAACCGGTCCACGCACCGCACCATCTGCGGTGACGTGGGCCTGACCATCCAGGAGACGACCCCGTGGGCCTGGCGCGATCTGCCGACCGTCATGCCGTCGAAGACCGCGAGAGTGGTGGTGACATGTTGACCCGACCGCTGACGGCCCTGGGCCGGTGGGCCCGGCCGCGACTGGCGACCCCGCCGTGGGCGGCCGGGCTCGGGCTGGCCCGGACCCTGCTGGCGTTGGGCACCCTCGGCACCCTGCTGGCGACCTCGCCGCGGGTCCTGATGTCGCCGCTGGCCGACGGTACGAAGGTGCCGGTGTGCTCCGGGATCTCCCAGGCCGGCGTCTGGTGTGCGGTACCCGGCTTCCATGGCGAGGCGGCCCGCTGGCTGTGCGTCGCTGTGCTGGTCGTGACCGCCTCCGGCTGGCGGCCGCGGCTCACCGGGGTCGCGCACTGGTACGTCAGCTGGAGCCTCATCGTCAACGTGACCGTGATCGACGGCGGCGACCAGGTCACCGCAGTCCTGACCTTGCTGTTGATCCCGGTGACGCTGACTGATCCGCGCCGCTGGCACTGGGAACGGCCGCGGCGGCGGGCGACCGGCGCCAGCCGGGTGGTGGCGTACGCCGCGCTGCTGCTCGTCCAGGCCCAGGTGGCGGGGCTCTATCTGCACGCCAGCGTGGCAAAGCTCGGCGTCACCGAATGGGCGGACGGCACCGCGATGTACTACTGGCTACGCAACGCCGGCTTCGGTGCGCCCGGCTGGCTGCGCCCGTTGACCGACGCGGTGACCGGCTCCGCAGCCGGGGTGGCGATGCTCACGTGGTCGGCGATCGTCCTGGAGTTCACCCTCGCGGTGGCGATCCTGCTGCGCCCGGCGGCCAAGCGCAGGTTGCTGGTGGCGGGGATCGGGTTCCACGCCATGATCGCGGTGACCATGGGACTGCCCAGCTTCAGCACCGCGATGACGGCCGCGCTGCTGTTGTATCTGCGGCCGATCGGTGGGGGTGTGCCGGTGCCGGCCACGGTGCTCCGGGGCTGGGCCCGGCTCGGCGGGTGGCTGCGGGGCGCACGGCGGCCGGCGCCAGTCGCCGCCAGCGTCCTGGTACCCGCCGACGGCCACGGTGCCACCACGGTGCGGTTGCCGGCTCTGCGGTCGGGGCGGCCGTAGCCCGAACCACCGGGCTCGTTCATCCTGGCTCCTGGCTCCTGCTCCTGCCCGCGGCGCCCATGGGCCCCGCAACCCCGTCGGACGACAGT
>DASVVF010000862.1:0-3337 GCA_036386695.1 Catenuloplanes sp.
CTGGCGGGTGAAACCGCCGATCTGGCGGCGAAGCTGTCGGCGAGCCGGCGGGAGGCGGCGGGCCGCTTCAGCGACGCGGTCACCGTGGAGCTCAAGGGCCTGGCGATGCCGCACGCCCGGGTCGAGGTGGCGGTGCTGCCCCGCCCGGTGGGCCGGGCCGAGGCGAGTGTGCAGGTGGACGGCACGGCGTTGGGCGTCGGACCGGACGGCGGCGACGAGGTCGAGCTGCGCCTGTTGGCGCATCCCGGGGCTCCGTCGCTGCCGCTGCAACGTGGCGCCTCGGGCGGTGAGCTGTCCCGGGTGATGCTCGCCATCGAGGTGGTCTTCGCCGGGGCCGGTGGTCCGCCGACTCTGGTTTTCGACGAGGTGGACGCCGGCGTCGGCGGGCAGGCGGCGGTGGAGATCGGGCGGCGGTTGGCCCGGTTGGCCCGTACCCATCAGGTGTTGGTGGTGACCCACCTGCCGCAGGTCGCGGCGTTCGCCGACCGGCACCTGGTGGTGGCCAAGGACACCGGCGGAGCCGTCACCACCAGTGGGGTGCGGGTCGTGGAGGACACCGAACGGGCGCGTGAGCTGGCCCGGATGCTGGCTGGTTTACCCGACTCCGATCTGGGAATAGCGCACGCCGAGGAACTGCTCGCGGTAGCGGCGCGGGAGAAGCGCCGCTGATGTCGGTGTCCCGAAGGCTGCGGCACATCGTGTGTTTTTGCCCTGTTAGTTGCCGCCCTCGTGCATGTCGCGCCGGGCGGGCGTGACCAGGCATGTCAGGATGATCGGGATGCGTCTCCCCACCTTGCGCCGGCCCCGGAGTGTTGAACCGGGCATCGTGACCGGCACCGCGCGCCTGGATCGCCGGACCAAACGTCTGGTCGGCCGGCTGCGTCCCGGTGACATCGCCGTGATCGACCACGTCGATCTCGACCGGGTCGCCGCGGACTCGCTCGTCGCCGTCGGCGTCGCCGCGGTCCTCAACGCCAAGCCGTCGATCTCCGGGCGGTATCCGAACCTGGGGCCCGAGGTGCTGGTGCAGGCCGGCATCCCGCTGATCGACGACCTCGGCGAGACGATCTTCGACCGGCTCCGCGAGGGCGACACCGTTCGGGTCGATGGGGCCGCGGTGCATTTCGGTGACGGGGTGGTCGTCGAGGGGGTCCGTCAGTCGGCCGACCAGGTCGCCAAGGCGATGGCCGATGCCCGCGAAGGCCTCTCGGTGCAGCTGGAGGCGTTCGCGGCCAACACCATGGAGTACCTGAAGCAGGAGCGCGACCTGCTCCTGGACGGCGTCGGTGTGCCCGACGTCGAGACCCGGCTCGCGGGCCGGCACTGCCTGATCGTGGTGCGCGGCTACGACTACAAGGCCGACCTCGACGTGCTGCGTCCGTACATCCGCGAGTTCAAGCCGGTGCTGATCGGTGTCGACGGCGGCGCGGACGCGTTGGTCGAGTCCGGGTACACCCCCGACATGATCATCGGTGACATGGACTCGGTCACCGACGACGTGTTGCGCTGCGGCGCCGAGGTCGTCGTGCACGCCTACCCGGACGGGCGGGCGCCGGGGCTGGCCCGGGTGCACCAGCTCGGGGTCAGCGCGGTGACCTTCCCGGCGGCGGCCACCAGCGAGGACCTGGCGATGCTGCTCGCCGACGAGAAGGGGGCCTCCCTCATCGTGGCGGTGGGCACCCACGCGAACCTGGTGGAGTTCCTCGACAAGGGGCGCGGGGGCATGGCGTCGACCTTCCTGACCCGCCTCAAGGTCGGTGGCAAGCTGGTCGACGCCAAGGGCGTCAGCCGGCTCTACCGGCAGAACATCTCCGCCTCCTCGCTGTTGCTGCTGGTCATCTCCGCCATCGCCGCGCTCGGTTCGGCCGTGGCGGTGTCGACCGTGGGGAAGGCCTATCTCGCCGTGGTTTCCGAGTGGTGGGACAATCTGGTCTTCCAGCTGGGACAGCTCTTCTGACCACCAGACAACCCATAAGGCTGCAGGCGTGATCAATTTCCGGTACCACGTGGTGTCGCTCACCGCGGTCTTCCTGGCCCTGACGATCGGTCTGGTCGTCGGTACGGCGGCCCTCAACGGCCCGGTCGCCGACCAGTTCGAGAGCCAGGTGACCGCGTTCAGCAAGCAGAACAGCCAGCTGCGCGAACAGGTGACCCAGGCGCAGGAGGAGCTCAACCAGCAGCAGCGCTTCGCCACCGAGATCGCACCCAGCGTCCTCGCCGGCAAGCTCGCCGGACGGCGGCTGTTGCTGGTGGTACTGCCGGCCGCGGAGAACCACGTCGCCGGCATCGTCACGATGCTGAACACCGCGGGAGCCAAGATCACCGGCCGGATCGCCGTCCAGGACAAGTTCACCGACCCGGCCAACAGCGTCGAGTTGCTCGACCTGTCCGAGCGCGCGTCGCAGGACAGCGCTCCGATCGCCAACCTGCCGAACAACGTCGACGGGGTGGAGACCTCCAGCGCCCTGCTGGCGACCGCCCTGCTCGACCGCACCCCGGCGGTCACCCCCGCCGACCAGCAGGCGGTGCTCACCGCGTACACCAACGCCGGCTACCTGACCGTCGAGGAGAAGGTCACCGGTCCGGCCGAGGCCACCGTCGTGATCGCCGGCCGGCCACCGTTCGACCGGGTGGCCGCCGCGAAGAACAAGGCCACCGTCACCATGCTGGCCCAGTTCGCCGGGGCCAAGCCGGCCGTGGTCGCCTGCGGCGACGTCGGCGAGGGCAACCTGGCCGACGCGGTGCGTGCCGACCCGGCCCTGGTGAAGAAGATCTCCACAGTGGACAACGCGGCCTCCGTGCAGGGTCAGGTGTCGACCGCGCTGGCCACCGCCGAGCTGCTCACCGCCGGCCGTACCGGTCAGTACGGCCTTGCCGCCGGAGCCACCGGGCTGGTACCGAGCCCGGTGCAGTAGCCGCCAACCCCGGCCGCCGACCCGCCGCCCGGTTCTTGGCCCCGCGCCGCCGCGCGCCCCGGCGCCGCCGCTCCGGGGCCGACCGCGCCCCGGCGCCGACCGCGCCCCGGCGCCGACCGCGCGCCGGGCGCCACGAGCCGGGTCGCCCTGCCTAGACTCGCAGGCGGCCACGTCGCGAACCGCGACGACCTGAACCGCGGCGGACGGAGCTGGATGGGCACCCGTACGGCACGACTGGCGGCCGCCACCGTGGCCGCGCTGGCCGCCCGCGCGGCCGTCACGGCGATACGGCACGGCCGCTACGCCGACCGGCTTGAACGGGTCAACTTCCGTGGTCGTCCGGTCACCCTCGCCGGCGGACCCGCCGTGGCCGTCGGCGCCGCACTGGGTGCCGCGATGGGCGCGGCCGACCCGGCCGCCGC
>DASVVF010000863.1:0-5825 GCA_036386695.1 Catenuloplanes sp.
CCGGCTGGGCGACCGGGCGCCCGTCGACGATGCCGGGCCCGGGCCGGCCGAGGTGCTGCTGGCCATCGCCGAAACCCCCGCGTACCGGTCCGCGTTGGCGGTGGCCCGGATCACCGCCGAGATGACCGGCTTCGCCCGCGACCTCACCAACACACCCTCGTCGGTCAAGAGCCCGGCCTGGCTGGCCGACGAGATGGTGGCCACCGCCCGTCGACGCGCCGACGTGACCGTCGACGTGCGCGAGCCGGACCGACTCGCCGAGGAGGGCTTCGGCGGTCTGTTGGCCGTCGGTGGCGGCTCGGTCGCCGGCCCCCGCCTGGTGGAGATCGATTGGCACCCCGCCGGGGCCACCCGGCACGTCGCCCTGATCGGCAAGGGCATCACCTTCGACACCGGTGGCATCTCGATCAAGCCGCGCGACGGCATGAAACTGATGCGCAAGGACATGGCCGGCGCCGCCGCGGTGGTGGCCGCGACCGTGGGGGCGGCGCTCCTGCGGGTACCGGTACGGGTGACCGCCGTGGTCGCCCTGGCGGAAAATATGGTCAGCGGGTCGGCGTTCCGCCCCGGTGACGTCATCCGGCACTACGACGGCAGCACCAGCGAGTCGACGAACGCCGACGCCGAAGGGCGGCTGGTGTTGGCCGACGCCCTGTCGTACGCCGTCGAACGGCTACGGCCCGACCTGCTCGTCGACCTGGCCACCCTGACCGGAGCGAACGCCGTCGCGCTGGGCAAGCGGACCGCGGCCCTGTACAGCGACAGCGACGACCTGGCGAACCAGCTGGCCGCCGCGGCCGGGCAGGCCGGTGAACTCCTCTGGCGGATGCCGCTACCGGCCGACTACCTGGAATACCTGGCCAGCGACATCGCCGATCGGCTCAGCTCCCCCGACCGGGGGGCCGGTTCCGTCGTGGCGGCGCTGTACCTGCGGGAGTTCACCGGCGACCGGCGCGACCGGTGGGCCCACCTCGACATGTCGGCGCCCTCCTGGGCGGACGCCACCGATGGCGAGCTGACCCGCGGCGCCAGCGGCTGGGGGGTCCGGACACTGCTGCGCTGGCTGCTCACCCTGGCGGGCGGGGAGCCGGCTACCACGCTCAGCGCTTGACGGCGACCACGCTCAGCGCTTGACGGCGACCAACAGCCCCTCACCGGCCGGGAGCAGCGCCGGGATCCAGTCGTCGGACTCCCGGACCGACTTGACCATCTCCCGGATGGTGACCGTGTCGACATCGCGGGCGGCCGGGTCGCTGATCCGCCCGCCGGCGAAGGCCCCGTTGACCGCCAGCACGCCGCCCGGGCGCAGCAGCCGCAGGGCCGCGTCGGCGCAGGCGAGATACTCGGCCGGGTCGGCGTCGACGAAGATCAGGTCGTACACCCGGTCAGCCAGGCGGGGCAGGACGTCCAGCGCCCGTCCGCTGATGATGCGGGTACGCGACGGCGAGAAGCCGGCCTCGACGAAGATCCGTCGGGCCAGGCGCTGGTGTTCCTGTTCGACGTCGATCGTGGTCAGCACGCCGTCGGCCCGCATGCCCCGCAGCAACCACACCCCACTGACGCCGGTGCCGGTGCCGATCTCCACCACCGCTTTGGCGTTGCCGGCGGCGGCCAGCATCCGCAGCGCCGCGCCCGCCCCCGGGGTCACCGCGCCCACCCCCACCTCGCGGGCCAGGCTGCGGGCGGTCTGCAGGACCAGGTCCTCGGCGACGTACGCCTCGGCGAACACCAACGACTGCGCCGCCGACGTGCTGACGGGTCTGGCGACCGTGGCCATGGCACACCTCCTCTGGGGCGGGGACGGCGCCCGGGCCCGGGCGGACGTCCCACGATGTGCCGAATCGTCCGATGGTCGCTGGCACACCGGATATGAGAGTAGAGGTGCCCGGAGTCCACTGCGCGTCCTGTCACCCGGTTCGGGGCTGTGATGAGCGTTGAATGGTTCGGGGCTATCCGTGTCATCCTGGAAGCGCAGTGTTGTCGCCGACCGTGGGACATCGGCTCGGGGACCGGCGGTACCGGTCCGGGGCCGGCGGCATCGTGCCGGGGAATGAGTGGAGGCACCAAACGTGACGGACGGCTGGAACTGGCGCCAGCCCGACGGGACTCCGACACCGGCTCAACCGCCGGGGTACGCGTACCCGTCGAGCGGCCCGGCGCAGCAGGCACCGGCCGGATCGCCCTGGTGGTCCGACGCCCTGTCGGATCCCTGGCGCGACCCGTACGCCCCCGCGGCGGTGGTCGTCGCGCCGGTCCGACCGGGCCCGGCGCGGGTACCCGAACCGGAGCCGGTCACCGACCCGGACGCGCCCGGCGGCCGACGACTGCGCCCGGTGTTCCTGATCTCCCTCGTCACCGCCCTGCTGGCCGGCGCCCTCGGCGGCGCGCTGGGGTACGCGTTCGCGGTCCGGGGCGGGCTGGGGACCGGCGCGATCCTCGGCGCCGACCAGGGTGCGACGTCTCCGGAGAAGCAACGGGCGCCGGAGTCGCAGGCCGGGGTGGCCCAGCGGGTCCTGCCCAGCGTGGTGACGGTCCGGGTGGCCGCCTCCGGCGGCGGCGCCGTCGGGTCCGGGTTCGTGGCCACCGGTGACGGCTACGTGATCACCAACGACCACGTGGTGCAGGGCGGTTCCGGCCCGGCCACGGTGTCCTTCAACGACGGCACCTCCGCGCCGGCCACCATCATCGGCCACGACGCCGAGTCCGACATCGCGGTGATCAAGGTCGACCGCGCCGGCCTGGTCCCGGTGGAGTTCGGCGACTCCGACAAGATCGCCGTCGGCGACCCGGTGCTGGCGTTCGGCTCGCCGCTGGCCCTGGCCAACACCGTCACGGCCGGCATCGTCAGCGCGCTGGACCGCACCATCCAGGCGGGCGAGCCGGGCGGTCAGGTGCGCTACTACGCCGCCATCCAGACCGACGCCGCCGTCAACCAGGGCAACTCCGGCGGCCCGCTGGTCGACGGGGCCGGGCGGGTGATCGGGGTGAACTCCGTGATCAAGTCACTGGCCGCGGACGAGCAGGCGGCCGGCAACATCGGCCTGGCCTTCGCCATCCCGGTGAACCAGGCCAAGCGGGTGGCCAAGGACATCATCGACACCGGCAAGGCCCGTCGTACGGTCATCGGAGCCCAGGTCGGCGGGGGAGCCCGCAACCCCGGTGGGGGCGTCCGGCTCTCCAGCGTCGAGGCCGGCGGGCCGGCGGCGGCGGCCGGGCTCAAGCCGGGGGACATCGTGACGAAGATCGACGGGCGCACGCTGGAGGCGGCCACCGACCTGATCGCCCTGGTGCGCAAGTACGCGCCCGGCTCGGTGGTCACCGTCGAGTACCGTCGCGGCAACGCCGCCCGGCAGACGGCCTCGGTCACCCTCACCGCGGACGCCAAGTAGGGGTGCCGCGGCCGGCGGAGCCGCGCACACCCCTGCCGCGAGCGTGGCGGCCTTGCGTACTCTTGCCAGATAATCCGACCGGCTGAGCTGTCCAGGGAAGGGCCCGGCGCATGTTCGAGAACCTGAACTGGTGGGAGATCGGCGCGCTGCTCCTGCTGGCGCTGCTGATTTTCGGCGACCGGCTGCCCAACGTCATCGCCGACGGTCTGAAGATGCTGCGCAATCTGCGCACCATGGCCCGCAACGCCACCGGTGACCTGAGCCGCGAACTCGGCACCGACATCCAGTTGGAAGACCTGCACCCCAAGGCGTTCATCCGCAAGCACCTGCTCAGCGAGGAGGACGAGGAGGCGCTGCGTAAGCCGATCAAAGGCCTGTACGACGACATCCGCGCGGACCTCGACGACGTGAACTCCGAGCTCAAGGACGTCGCCTCGGTCGCCAACGCGCGCCCCACCGGCCGCACCGGCGGCGCCGGTGCCCGCACCGGTGCCACCGTCTCCGACAGTCCGGGCGCCGCGTCGGCCGCTACCCCCGGCCAGGAGGCCGGAGCAGCCGCCCGCCCGAGCACCTTCGACGCCGACGCCACCTGACCCGCGACCGCCACCCGGCCCCGTGGCAGGCGTCCGGGTCAGCGTGCCGCCGGGCGCAGTCCGAGCGGCTTGCCGACCAGGGACTCCCGGCGGACGGCCAGGCGCTGCGCGACGGCGTCCAGCGCCATCGAGGCCGGCGCGGAGGGCTCGGCCAGCACGATCGGTATGCCGTTGTCGCCGGCCTCGCGAACCCGGGTGTCCAGCGGGATCTGGCCGAGCAGCGGCACCGGAGCGCCGATGATCCTGGTCAGTGACTCGGCGACCGTGGCGCCGCCGCCGGACCCGAACACCTCCAGCCGCTCGCCGGTCGGCAGTTCGAGCCAGGACATGTTCTCCACCACGCCGATCAGGCGCTGATGGGTCTGCAACGCGATCCCACCGGCCCGCTCCGCCACCTCGGCGGCGGCGGTCTGCGGGGTGGTGACGATCAGGATCTCGGCGTTGGGCAGCAACTGGGCCAGCGAGATCGCCACGTCACCGGTGCCCGGGGGCAGGTCCAGCAGCAGCACATCGAGGTCCCCCCAGTACACGTCGGCGAGGAACTGCTGCAGCGCCCGGTGCAGCATCGGCCCCCGCCAGACCACCGCGGCGTTGCCGTCGGTGAACATGCCGATGGAGATCACCTTCACCCCGTGCGCCTGGGGCGGCATGATCATGTCCTCGACCCGGGTGGGCCGCGCCTCGGTGCCCAGCATCCGCGGCACCGAATGGCCGTAGATGTCGGCGTCGATCACCCCCACCGACAGGCCGCGGGCCGCCAGGGCGGCGGCCAGGTTCACCGTGACGCTGGACTTTCCGACGCCGCCCTTGCCGCTGGCCACCGCGTACACCCGGGTCCGTGAGCCCGGCTGCGCGAACGGGATGACCGGCTCGGTCGAGTCGCCGGCGCCACGCAGGGTGCTCTGCAGGGACTGGCGTTGCTCCGTACTCATCACCCCGAACTCGATCTCGACGGCGGTGACGCCCGGCACCGCACCGACCGCTGCGGTGATGTCACCGCGCAACTTGTCCTTGAGGGGGCAGCCGGCGACGGTGAGCAGCAACTCGACCCGCACGGCGCCATGCGGGCTGAGCGTCACACCGCGCACCATGCCGAGTTCCGTGATCGGCCGGCGGATCTCCGGATCGTCGACGGTGGCCAGGGCGGCCTGAATTGCCTCTTCGGCGGTGCCAGCGGGTGTCGCGGCGCGTACGGGGACGGACATGTTCCCCATGCTACGTGGCAGTCCGGACGCCCCCGGTCGGGCCGCTGCCCGGGGTCAGCGCCGGGGTTTCTCCCGGGTGGGGCGGGGGCTGTCCCGACCGGGGCCGGTGGTCGTCGCGGCCGCGTCGTCGGCGGGCTCGTCGAGCGGCGCGTCGAGGTGGCGCATCTCCTTGCGGTACTGCTTGCGTTCCAGCTTCTGCCGGCGGTGTGTCGCCTCGTCCAACTCCTCGGCCAGCCGGGACAGCTCCGAGCGCAGGAAGTCGCGGGTGGCCAGCTCGCCGACGGCGATCCGCAACGAGGCGATCTCGCGGGCCAGGTACTCGGTGTCGGCCTTCTGCATCGCCGCCCGCCGCCGGTCCTCCTCCATCGTCAGCCGGTCCCGGTCGGTCTGCCGGTTCTGCGCCAGCAGGATCAGCGGGGCGGCGTACGAGGCCTGCAGCGACAGCATCAACGTCAGGAACGTGAAGGTGTACGGGTCGAACCTCAGGTTGGCCGGGGCCAGGGTGTTCCAGGCGAACCAGAGGGCGATGACGACCGTCATGTAGACGATGAACTTCGCCGTACCCATGTACCGGGCGATGCTCTCCGACCACCGCCCGAAGGCCTCCGGGTCGAAGCGGGGCAGCCGGATGGCGCCCG
>DASVVF010000864.1:0-3633 GCA_036386695.1 Catenuloplanes sp.
AGGCGTACAGGGTCATCTCCTCGGAGGCGTAGCCGCTGGTCACCGGCTCCCCGAGTGCGGGGTCCAGGCGCGGTGCCCGCGTGCCGGGTGCCGTCGTGCAGAGCTGCCATGGCGGCGGGGGTTGGTCGACCGGCCGGAGACCGGGGAGCTGCACCGACAGGGCGGCCTCGAGGTCGGGCGGCCCGCCGGGGGAGGCGGTCCCCGCCACGGTCGAGGTGCAGGCGGTCAGACCACCGACGACCGCAGCCACGGCCCATGCCACCGCCGTCCGCATCACCGCCAGGTACCCCGCAACCAGCGAGCACGCGGTCCTGCGGTTGCCGGTCGCCGTCCCGGCTGTTGGGGTTGCGGGGTGCTCGTCCCGCGCTCCGGCGTCCTGCCCGCGCCGGTGCGCCGGACCCTGCTCTACCGGCAGGCCACCGGACGCCTCCCGCCGCTCCTGCGACCACGGACCTTCACCGAGAAGCTCAACTGGCGGATCACGCTCGACCGGCGCGACCTGCTCGCGTCCACCTGCGACAAGCTGGCGATGAAGGAGCACGCCCGCCTGCTGGCACCGGGCCTGGTGCGCGTCCCGGAGACCCTCTGGTCCGGCACCGACGTCGGCGAGCTGGCGGACGTCGACCTGCCCGACCACTGGGTGCTCAAGCCCAACCACTCCTGCATCCGGCGGCTGTTCGGCCGCGGGCCCGCCGACGTCGCCGACCTGCGCCGGCGCACGGCCGGCTGGGTGGGGGAGCGGTACTGGCGCAAGAGCGAGGAGTGGGCCTACCGGCGGGCGCGGCCGTGCCTGCTGGTCGAGGAGTTCATCGGCGTCCCGGGCGTGGTGCCGGCCGACCTCAAAGTGGTGGTCGTCGGCGGCGAGCCCCGGCTGGTCGAGCTGCACACCGGCCGGGACAACCACCACGGCACCCGGCTCTACTCCCCGGAGTGGGAGCCGCTGCCCTGGACGATCGGCTACCCGCCGGGTCCGGACGCCGACCCGCCCGAGCGCCTGGAGGACCTGCTCAAGGCGGCCACGGCCCTCGCCGACGGCTTCGACATGCTGCGCGTCGACTGCTACGAGGTGGACGGCGAGCTCTGGTTCGGCGAGCTCACCCCGTACCCGGGCGCCGGGCTCTCGCCGCTGGAGCCCGACCTCGACGCGTGGCTGGGTGCGGGGTGGACGCTGCCACCGCTGCGGCACACCCGCGGCTGACCCGGCCCCCTTCCACGAACCCGGTCGAGCCGCCGGTCTCGTCCCGCACCCGCGCCAGCGTGCGCAGGTGGGCGACCTCGCCTCCCGCCCACGACCGAGGACGCCCGCCCCGATCGGCGGATCAGGACGGGCGTCGTCGGTTCGTACGGCCGGTGAGCGAGGACGCCCGCCCGCCGGCCGGACGTCACGTGCCGGCGCGGGAGAACCGCTTGAGGCTGTCCAGCGCGATGGCGATGATGATCACGACGCCCTTGATGACGAGCTGGTAGAAGAACGGCACGTCGAGCAGGATCAGCCCGTTGGACAGCACCCCGATGATGACTGCACCGACCAGGGTGCCGAAGATCCGGCCACGGCCACCGGCCAGTGAGGTGCCGCCGAGTACGACCGCCGCGATCGCGTCGAGTTCATAGCCCTCACCGGCGGTCGGTTGGGCGGACAGCACCCGGGCCGAGAAGATCAGGCCGGCCACCCCGGCTGCGGCACCGGCGAGCATGTAGGTGTACAGGAGCACCCGCTTGACGTTGATGCCCGCCAGACGCGCGGCCTCCATGTTCCCGCCCACCGCGTAGACGTGGCGGCCGAACCGCGTCCGCTCCAGCAGGAACCAGAAGATGGCGTAGACGACGATCATCACGACCACCGGCTGCGGGATGCCGGCCATGCTGCCGTTGCCGATCCCGCGGAACCCGAGGTCGCTGGCCACCAGCGGCTGGCCGTCGAGCAACGAGTAGGCCAGGCCCCGCAGGTAGGTCATGGAGCCGAGGGTCACGATGAAGGCCGGCAGGGCCAGCCAGGCGACGAACACGCCGTTGAGGGCTCCGCACAGCGCACCGATGAGGATGCCGCCGAGCAGGGCCAGCGGTGTGGGCACCCCGTCGACCGCGAGCAGCACGCTGCCCACGCCGGCCACGGCGAGGATCGACCCGACCGACAGGTCGATGCCGGCTGTCAGGATCACCACGGTGAGTCCGGCGGCCAGGATGGCGTTGATCGAGACCGACCGGGCCACGTTGATGGCGTTGTCCACCGAGAGGAAGTTCGGGGCCAGCACCGCCATGAGGGCGATGAGGATCAGCAGGACGGCGAAGATGCCGACCCGGTCCCACCAGTAGGCGATGGCCGCCCCGCGGCCGGCCGTCCCGGGCTCGACCCGGGTGTCCGGGATGGGGTTGTCCGGCGTCGTGACGGTGTTCGGGTTCATCGGGGGATCCCAGCGTCCTCGTTCGGAGTGGCGTCGTCGGAGTAGACGCCGGTGGCGTGTTGCATGACGGCCTCCTCGGTCGCCTCGCGGGCGTCGAGCGACGCCACGATCCGCCCGCCGCGCATGACCAGCAGCTGATCGCTGATCCCCAGGGCTTCCGGCAGGTCCGAGGAGATGACCAGCACCGCGGTGCCCGTCCCGGCGATCTCGTTGATCAGGCGGTAGATCTCGCTCTTCGCCCCGATGTCGACGCCCCGCGTGGGCTCGTCCAGGATCATCAACTTGGGTCGCTGGAGCAGCAGCCGCCCCAGGACGAGCTTCTGCTGGTTCCCGCCGGACAGTGCGCGCGACTCGAGCCCCAGCGCGTTGGACCGCACCTTGAGTTGGTCCATCACGGTGCGGACCGCCTTGACCAACGGTCCACCGCGGACCACACCGGCGCTGCTGTAGTCCGCCAGCGTGGAGATGCCGACGTTGTCCTTGACCGTGAGGTCGAGGAACAGCGCCTGGTCCTTCCGGCTCTCGGGCAGCAGGCCGACCCCGGCCCGGATGCCGTCGATGGGGTTGCGGACCTGCAACGGTCCGCCGTCCAGGGTGACCGTGCCGCCCGTCCGGCGGTCGGCGCCGTAGATCAGGCGCGCCACCTCGGTGCGCCCGGCGCCGATCAGGCCCACCATCCCGACCACCTGGCCGCTGCGGACGTCGAACGAGACCGGGCCGATCCCGCCGGGGCCGGTCAGCTCGCGCACCGACAGCCGGACGTCCCCGGCCGGGTGCGGGGTGCGCACGTAGAGGTCGTCGATGTCGCGGCCCACCATCATCCGCACGATGTCCCCGGGCTGGACGCGGTCCGGACCGGTTGCCCGCATGTCGCGGGTGCCGATCAGCTGGCCGTCCCGGAACACGGTGACCCGGTCGGCGAGCTCCCAGACCTCCTCCATCCGATGGCTGATGTAGACCAGTCCCATGCCGCGCGAGCGCATCGCCCGGATGAGGGCGAACAGCTGCTCGCTCTCGGTGCGGGACAGTGCGGCCGTCGGCTCGTCCAGCACCAGCAGCTTGGCGTTCTCCGCTACCGCGCGGGCGATCTCGACCATCTGCTGCATCCCGACGCTGAGCCGGCCGATCGGGCGGTTCGGATCGATGTCCGCGCCGACCCGGGCCAGCTTCTCCCGGGCCTGCTCGACCATCCTCCGCCGGTCCAGCATCCCGAACCGGACCGGCTCGTTGC
>DASVVF010000865.1:0-6812 GCA_036386695.1 Catenuloplanes sp.
TGGTCGGTGTGGCTCAACGGACGGTTCCTCGGCAGCGTCAGCCCGGTGGGCAGCCGGACGGCGTCGCAGCGGACCTTCACCTTCCCGCCCGGCGCGCTGCGGATCGGCGCCGACAACGTGCTGTCGGTGCTGGTGGAGAACATGGGCCACAACGAGGACTACCGGCGCAACGACACCCACAAGGAGGCCCGCGGCCTGACCGGCGCCGTCCTGCTCGACGGCGGGTCGGGCGAGGTCACGTGGCGCCTGCAGGGCGCCCGCGGCGGCGAGGAACTCTTCGACAAGGCCCGGGGGCAGATGAACAACGGCGGCCTGTACGGCGAACGCGCCGGCTGGTCCCTGCCCCGCTTCCCGGACCATGACTGGGCCACCGTCAGCCTGCCCAACCCGGATCAACGCCCCGGCGTCTCCTGGTACCGCACCACCGCCCGACTGGACCTGCCCCGGGGTCAGGACACGTCGGTCGGGCTGCGGATCGACGACCCGACCCGCCGGGCACACCGGGCGCAGATCTTCGTCAACGGGTGGCTGATGGGCCGCTACATCAGCAACGTGGGACCGCAGAAGAGCTTCCCGATCCCGACCGGCATCCTCAACCCCAACGGGGTGAACACCATCGCCCTGGCGGTGTGGAACGCCGACGCCAGCACCGGCGGGCTGGGCCGGGTCAGCCTGGAGTCGTACGGCACCTACCTGTCGCCGCTGCGGACGTCCATGGTCAACAGCCCGGCCTACGCCCGCGGCCGGTACACGTTCGACCCGGCCGGGTGAGCGCGCCGCCAGACGGGTCAGCCGTCGGGCGGTAGCGCCTCCAGATACCGCCACATCGCGTTCTCCCGAACGAACCGGCTGTGCTCGGCGAGGGCCCCCGGACGCCCCCGGTGCAGGTAGTGGGCCCGGAACCGGACCGTGCCGGTGGTGTCGAACAGCCCGCCCCCGCTGGTGGCGAGGATGTCGACCCGGGTCCACCGTTGGTCCGGGTCGAGGCGCACCGCGGGCGGGCGGGTGCTGGAATGCCAGGTGCGCAGCAGATACGCCGCGTCGGCGACGGCGAACGCGCTGAAGCGGGACCGCATCAGCTGCTCCGCCGTCGTGGCCTGCACCCGTCCGTGGTGCAGGTCGGCGCAGCAGGCGTCGTACCGACGCCCCGACCCGCACGGGCAGGGTGCGGTCGAACGATCGGCTCCCGTACGGCGCCCGGTCCTTGCGGCCATGGCGCCATTGTGACCGGGCTGTCCCGCGGCCCGGCCACGGCCCACCGGAACTCGCCGCGGCCGCGGCCCGGACATTCGTCGCCGCACGGGCCCGACCGGCCCCGGCGGCGGAACGAGGGGCGACCGTGACCCGCACCGGGCGGCGGGCGCCCTCGGGGTGTATCGGCCGTCGATCGGGGAATCCTCGCGCCATGGCAACGCATGCGGTGGCCGCGTCCGGCCGGTTGCGCGACGCCGACGGCATCCGGATGCCGGCCGGTGAGGTTCACGCCTGGCTGCCCGGTCAGAACCAGACGCTCTGCGGCGTGCCGCTGGCCCGGGCCGGGCTGCAGCGCTTTCCGCACGTGCGCTGGGACTACCGGCAGAGTGATCAACTGACCGGGGCGGACCCGGTGGGCCACATCTGCGAGAAGTGCCTCGCGGCAACCCGCCCCCGCCGGGACCGGGACCGCGGCTGGACCCGGACCGCGCCGCGACCGTGAGGGCCCCCGCCGGGTAACCCGCCGTCGGATCGTTGCGCTCGACCCGGACGGGCGGTCGGGCGTCCGCCGTCATCGCCAGTGGACCCGCAAGGTCAGCGCCACCGACGCGGCCGCCGGGTCGTCGGCGTCGACCACGGCGAGCAGGCGGGCCCCGTCGGTGGTCAGTCGCTCGACCGCCAACCCCTCCACCTTGTGCGGACCGCTCCCGTCGTCGGGCAGGTGCGATACGGCGACCACCGTCGCGCCGTCGAGCAGTGCCAGGGCCGCGCCGACGACGGGTCCGTCGTCGACGGCGTTCGGGGTGTCCTCCGCAGCGGCGCTGACCAGCACCCGACCGTCCGGTAACGACACCGCGTCGGTGACCGCCAGCCCGACCCCGTTGATCCGGCCCAGGTCGTAGCGTCGCCGGTTGTCGACCGCGACGGCCCGGGCGCCGACCCCCCGGGTGACCGCCGCGAGCAGCGTGGCCAGGTCGACGTCGACGCTGGCCGAGGCGACACCGGCGAGCCCGTTGCCGCGCTGGAACCAGCGCAGGCGGCCGTCGAGCAGGCAGGAGCCCTCCAGGTTGAGCTGGTCGACGGGCAGCTCCAGGGCGGTCGCCACGGCCGCGTACAGCGGGGCCAGGTCGGCCGCCACGAACCGGGTGCCCGCCGGGGCCGCCAGCAGCAGGCTGGCCCGCATCCGCGCCGGGCTAGACCCGGACCCGAGCAGCAGCACGCCGGGGGTGCCGTCGACACTGACCGGGCAGGCGGCTTCGAAGTCGGGCTTCAGTTTCTTGGTGCCGTCAGCCGCACTGAACACCTCGTGGCCGGCTACCGCCGGAAGCACCCGTACCGGCCGCACCGAGCCGTCCACCAGGTGCGCGGCGTGGGTGGCGTCGTCCTGGGCCACCAGCCACCCGCCGGCGAACGGTGCGATCGCCGACGCGGCCCGTACGGGCTCGCCGGAGTCGAAGCGCAGTTCGCGTACGCCGTCCACCGTCACCCGCACCGACGCACGCTCCCCGCTGACCTCGACGACCGCCGGGTCCAGCATGCCACCACGGCGGGCCGGGCACCCGCAGCGCGCGGCCACCTATTATCCTAGGACGCTCTACGGGGCGTGCCGCCACCCACCCGAGCGGTGTTCGGCTGCCGCGCCCGCCGCACCGGCGCCGTCCGGCGGAGACGGGTGCGGACCCTCGGCGCGAAGGTGACGGCGCGGGGTGTCATCAAAGCGGCCCGGTGGACGCGTTTCAGTACTGACCGCTGGACATGTCGGAAGGTGCGGTGACGTGACATTCGAAGAGTTCGTGTCCACTCGACTGGGGGCCCTCGTGCGCTACGCGACGGTGGTCACCTGGGACCCGCACCTGGCCGAGGACATCACCCAGAGCGTCCTCGTCCGGGCCCAGCGCCGGTGGTCGCGGATCGGCGCGCTCGACGCACCGGAGCAGTACGTCAAGCGCATGGTGCTCAATGAGTTCCTGTCCTGGCGGCGGCGCCGGGCCGCGGGTCTGGTCTCGCTGTCGGCGGAGTCCCTGGAGCCGCTCATCGCGCCGGCGCCCGATCCGACCGCCCCGCGCGATGAGCGTGACGCCATGATGCGGTTGATCGCCGGCCTGCCGCCGCGCCAGCGGGCCGTGATCGCCCTGCGGTTCTACGAGGACCTGCCCGTCGAGCAGATCGCTGACCTGCTCGGCTGCCGGACCGTGACCGTCCGTACCCACCTTGCCCGAGCGCTGGCCACCCTGCGGCTCGCGGTACCCGCCTCGTTGATCAATTCCGGGGAGTTGTCATGACACTGAACCTTGAAGACCTGATCCGGGCCGCCCAGCAGCACCAGGCCGACCGGGCCGTACACCCCGGACGGATCCAGGGCGCGCTGCCCGCCCGCAGCGCCCGGGCGGTGCGGCACCGCCGGTACGGCAGGCTGGCCACGACGGCGGCCGCGGTCGCCGTGGCAGCCGCGGTCACCGTGCCGGTGCTCGCCCTGCGCGTCAGCAGCGACACCGCGACGTCGCTGCCGGCCGCGCCCACCGCGGCGGCGAGCACCGCACCCGATGCCCCGCAGACCACCGGGCTGAGCGGGGACGTCGGCCCGATCCCACTGCTGTACCGGCCGACCTGGTTGCCGGCCGGCTACACCGAGCGGATCCGGCGGCTGCCGCTCGGATCCGACCGCGACAAGGACGTCGCCGCGGTGCAACGGTTCTGGACGGCCGGGTCGGTCGGCACCGATGGCAACGGCGGCGCGGCGGGGTTGAGTCTGGACGTCCGCCGTGCGACGGAAGCGACCGACCCCTCGACGGAGGACGGCGAGCAGGTCGACGTGAACGGGCGACCCGGCGTCTACCTCGGTGTCGACGGGAAGTCCTACCTGCGATGGCGGCCCGATCACGACACCGTGCTCAGCGTCGCCGCGCACCGGCCCGGCCTGTCCCGGTCAGACCTGCTCCGGGTCGCCCGTTCGGTCCGGCCGGACCCCGCCACGATGGTCCTCCCGCTGCGGCTGGGATGGCTGCCCGATGGTCTGCCGAGCGGTCACGCCGAGGTCAGCGGCGACGCCCCGAACGTCTGGTTCGGCCAGATCTCGGCCCAGGGGCTCAGCCCCAACGCCGCCCGGGACGGCAAGACGGCGAAGCTGGGCGGTCGGAGCATCTCCGTGGCGGCGGGTCCGAGCACCATAGCGCCCGGCGGCGGGCAGCGGTTGACGGTCGCCGGACGCCCGGCCCGGCTGGTCGAGCGCGACGCCGGCTCCGGCTCCACCACGATGCGGTACCTGGTGGTGGAACTCGCCGGCGGCCGGCTGCTCACGGTGACGGGTTCGTGGCCGCCGGTCGACCCGCTGACCACCGCGGACCTGGTGCGGGTCGCCGAGAACACCAGGCTGGACGGCGCCGACCAAGGCTGGATCCGCGGCCGGTAACGCACGAGGAGCGGTCCCCGGTCCGGCCGTGCGCTGGACCGGGGGACCGCCGTGCGGACCGCTCCGCCGCGTGCCGGGGGGTCCTATGCTTCGGGACGTCCCGGATCCCCCCGGGCGTCCGGTGAGCGGAGCGGGTCATCCCGAACGTGCTGCTGTTGCTGACCCGGCCGGTGGTGTGGTCGGCGATCCTGCTGTGGTTGCTGCTCGCCGTCGCCCTCTGCCGACCAGTGGCGGCCAGGTTCCGGCTGGCGCCGTGGCCCACGTTGGGCGCCCTGTTGTCGGCGGCCGTCATCGGGGTCGTCACGCTCACCCCGGACGGCTGGTACGGGCTGCGTGACCCGGGCTCCTGCCTGCGGGTCACCGCCGCCGAGCTGCACAGCGCCGGCCTCCACCTGCTCAGCGGGCCGCAGCAGCTCTTCAACGTACTGCTGTTCGTGCCGCTCGGTTTCTTCCTGGTCCTGACCACCGGGCGGTTCCGGTGGTCCGCCGTGACCGTGCTGGTGCTGCCCGTGCTGATCGAGGTGGCCCAGGCCACCTTCGCGCGGCGGGTCTGCGCCGTCCTCGACTGGTTCGACAACACCCTCGGTGGCCTGATCGGCGCGGCCGTCGGAGTTGTGGCGCTGGCCGTGCTGCGCCGCGCCGTCGATTGATCGTCGAGAAATCGATCCGTCGGGCCTCCGGCATCCGTACTACCCGGTGCCAGCTCCCCGCCAGCATCGGTCAGCTACCCCGGTAGGCGTAGCGAAGGAGGACCCGGACTTGCTACGCACACGCACGCCCCTGCAGGTGATCGTGTCGGCGGTCTTCTCGATCGTCGTGCTCGCCTCACCCGGCGCGGGCCGGGCCGAGCCTGCCGCCGATCTGGAAAAGCGCATCGACCGGCAGGCCGCCGCGCTCAAGGCGCTGGGCGAGGACTACAACGCGGCCAACGAGCAGCTGACGGCGGCGAAAGCGGCGGCGGTCCGGCATGCGGCCACCCTGCCCACCCTGGAGGCGCAGCGCGGCGTCGCCGAGGAGGCGGTGGAGGGGCTGGTCACCGAGGAGTACAAGTCCGGCAATCTGCGTGGGGCGGCCGCCGTGCTGGGCGGGGACTCCGGCGCGCTGCTCGGCCGGCTCAGTGTGCTGGAGCAACTGGCGAACACCCGCCAGGAGAGCGTCGACGCGCTGACCGAGGCCCGTGACCGGTACGCCACCGTGACCCGCCAACTCGCCGGGGAGCGGGCCAAGCAGGACGCCCTGGTGCAGTCGCTGGCCTCGCGCAAGACCAAGGCGGAGAAGGACCTCGACGCCCTGTACGACCTGCGTACCCGGGCCTTCGGGCAGGGGCAGGAGGCCGGCTCGCGGTACACCGGGGCGGTGCCGGCGGTGTCCGGCAAGGCCGGCGTGGCGGTCCGGTTCGCGTTCGCCGCGATCGGCAAGCCGTACGTCTTCGCCTCCGCCGGGCCCGGCAGCTACGACTGTTCCGGGTTGACCCTGGCCGCCTGGCGGGCCGCCGGCAAGAGCCTGCCGCACAATGTGAAGCTGCAGTGGGGCAAGGTCGCGCACATCGGCCGGGCCGACCTGAAGCCCGGCGACCTGGTTTTCTACACCGACCTGTCGCACATCGGCATCTACGTCGGCGACAACAACGTCATCCACGCGCCGACGTTCGGTCAGTCGGTCAAGCTGAGCAAGGTCAGCATGTTGCCGATCGTGGGCTACGGACGGGTCAACTAGCCCCCCCGCCGCCATCCCGACGCGCCGCCGGCGCACCGGGGGGAACGTCGTCCCCCCGGTGCGCAGGCGGCCCGGTTCAGGCCGTGGCCGGCCGCGGTCGCGGCGCCCGCACGGCCCCCCGGCGCCCGTCGAAGGTGATCGCCAACGGCGCCGCCAGGAACACCGACGAGTACGTCCCCACCGCGACCCCGACCAGCAGCGCGATGGCGAAGTCGACAAGGGCGGCGCCGCCCAGAACGGCCAGCGCGGTGAGGATGAACACCGCCCCCAACCCGGTGTTGACCGTACGCGGCACCGTTTGCAGGCAGGCGGTGTTCGCCACCCGGGCGAACGGCGCCCGCAGTCTCGGGCTGAGTCCGCGCTGCCCGCGCACCAGTTCCCGGATCCGGTCGAACACCACCACGGAGTCGTTGACCGAATAGCCCACCACGGTCAGCACGGCCGCCAGGAACACCCCGTCGACCGGTTTGCCGAGCCAGGCGAACACCCCGAC
>DASVVF010000866.1:0-20283 GCA_036386695.1 Catenuloplanes sp.
GCCCACCACGTCGTATCCAGCGCCGCCTACCACGACGGTGCCTGGCACCATGTCGCGGCGACGCTCGGCGCGGACGGCGCCCGACTCTACGTCGACGGGGTCCGCGTCGCGACCGACAGCAACGTCACCTACGGCCGGGACTCGGCGGGATACTGGCGGTGGGGCGGCAGCAGCCTGGCCGGTTTCCCGAACCGACCCACCAGCGACTATTTCACCGGAACGCTTGATGAGGTCGCCATCTACTCCACTCAGCTCACCGATCAGCAAGTCGCCTGGCATTACTACGCCAACCACTGAATCGCCCCACCGCGACGGAGACATCGGCAAACCAGCTTCGGCAGACGGCCTCCAGAAAAGCGTGGGTCGGGCCGGAATGCGCAGGGCCGAGGACGGACAGGTCCGGCAGAGGCCCCCGTCCTCGGTCGGGCTTCCCCGGGGCTTAGTAGGGATTCCGCTTTTCTGGGCGACGTCCCCGCTTCATCACCGCTCGCATGCACCGGTCGTTAACACAGGATCATCGGGTCCGTGCGGCAAATGACGCGTTGGTCCCCCTAAAGGGGGGTCCCTCATACGGGGTCGAATTTGCTGGCAGTAGACCAATCCATTTCTCAACAGGCGGCGAATCACTGGTGAAAATCGTTGTGTGTCAACCTCAAGAGGAGATCCCGTGAGACCACGCCGCCGGTACGCCGTCGCCGCGTCCTGCGCCATTATCGCCAGCGCCCTCGCCGGCGGTTCGCCGGCCAACGCCGGTTCGCAGCACGCTGAGCGGGCCTATCAGAAAACGACCACGGTGCACGCCAAGCTCCGCGAGCTCAACAAGTCCGGAGCGTCCGGGAAGGCGCAGGTTCGCGTCAAGGGCGACAAGCTCGACGTGCGCTACTCTGCCCGTGGCCTGGTGAGAAACGCCCCCCACGCGGTGCACATCCACTACGGCGAGCAGGCCCGGCACGAGTGCCCGACGCTGGCTGACGACACGAACAGGGACGGGCGCCTGACCACGCTGGAGGGGGTGCCCGCCTACGGGCCCATCGTCGTTTCCCTGACGACCAGGGGTGACACCAGCCCGGCCAGCGGTCTGGCCGTAGACCGGTTCCCGACCGCCCCCAAGGGCAAGATCTCGTACCACCGCCACAACATCAAGACCAGCGCCGACACCGCCAAGGACATCAGGGACGGCGAGGCCGTGCTGGTGATCCACGGGGTGGATCACAACCACAACGGCCGCTACGACTTCAAGGCCGGCAAGAGCGAACTGGACCCGAAGCTGCCGGCCGAGGCCACCAACACGGCGGCGTGCGGAGTCCTGCGTCGATAGCGCCCGTCGCCGACGCGGCGGCCGGCACGTCGGGTTTCATGCCCGTGCCGGCCGCCGCGCCGTCAGCTCAACCTGTCACGATCGTGGCGCCGTAGAAGGCGAGCGCCTGGGTCACGTCGGCGTAGACGAACCGCCAGCTACAGACCCGACCCGGCCACACCTCGCCGGTGCACGGCACGAATGTGCCGTTGACACCACCGGTGATGGTGCCTTTCGCGATGACCCGTCCGTCGTCCGGCCAGGGCAGCTCGAACACCGGACCACCGCTGTCGCCCTGACCCGCGGCGCTGACGAACTGCTGCTGGTCCGCGTACACCATCGGGAAGCGGCCGAACCAGCTCGCATTGTTCGCGCTCACCCGGATGTTGCAGCGCACGCCCGAGCGCGAGCCCGACGTGCACAGCCAGTTGCCGACGTTGCTGAAGGTCGCACCGGCGACCCCCTTGGTGAAGCCGGTCTCGGTCCACGGGCCGTCCCAGACCCGACCCAGCCCGGCTACGTTGATCATCTGTGTGTCGCGGACGTCGTTGTCGTTGAAGATCGGACCCATCAGGTCTCCGCCGCCGTCGAAGACGTTCTGGCCGTTGTTGCCACAGTGCCCAGCGGTGAGGATCCGGGAGGCACCGGCCCACCAGATCGCGAAACCGGTGGTGCAGCCCTGCGTACGGGCACCGCCCCAGTAGGGCGCGAAGTCGTTCTGCCGGGTGAACAGCACGCCGTTGCCGCCAGTGTTCACACCGTCCGGGAACACCGAGACACTGGAACGCGGCGCAGCGGCGCGCGCGGACCGGCCGGCGGCCTGCTTGACCCGGATACCACTGCCGTCGATCATCGGCGACACCTCGGCGTACGCGGAGTCGCGGCCCAGCCGTTGGACCTCGGCGGACAGCTGTGCCTCGCTGTAGCGGGCCGGGACGACACGGATCGGCACCGAGTTGCTCTGCGCGGCGATCACCCGTTGCACGGCCGCCGGCACCCTGCCCTGCCAGTAGACGACCAGTTCCCGGTTCTCCGGCGCGGCGACGATGTTGGCGTAGCCGCTCCGGGCGGTGGCCTTGGCGACCTCCTGGATGCGGGTGGCCGCCGTGTTCAGCTGATGCTGCATCTGCATGAGCTCGGCCCACGACGAGAAGCCACCCGGCGCCGGCGTCCTGTCCAACTCGGTCCAGGCCCGGCTCACCACGGACTTGCCCGCGCCGTCGGGCGAGGGGGCGGCCACCGCCGCGCCCGCCGTTCCGGTCAATACGAGGGCCACCGCCGCGCCGGTGGCGAAGAAGCGGATCGTTCTGTTTCTGCGCATGACAAACAGACCCTCCCGATTGGCTGTGGTTTCGTAGTCGAAACCATTGAGAGGCTGACACGCAACAGGGACGTGAAACAACAGAAACCGCAGTTGACGTTGCCCGATGTCAATAACCGGACAAGGTCCATTGATCGCAGCCGCCGCGCTATGATCAAAGGCGACCCGCCAAGGAACAGAAGGTCACAATAAATGCAAGGTCCGGTCGGGCAATACATCGGGCAATAGCCGAGGCCACGAATATGGGAGGCACGCAGCTGCGGATCATTCACGTGGCCGCGTCAATGCCACTTCCCCCCATGGTCCAGTGCGACGCTACCAGGAACTCTCCCGCCACCTTCGGCCAAACGCTGTCCATTGAAGACCATCTACGATGTGGACGGCCGGACCGGGCCGCGCGGTGACCCCGAGCCGCAGCCAGACGGCGGTTGTAAGGTCACCGGCATGCCGGTGCGCGTGGTACTCGCCTGATGACAACTACCTGGTGCGGGACGACGTGGCGGGCGTCGCGAACCGGCGCTGGCCCGGACCGCGCTGTTATCCGAGGGTGAGCCGGTAGCCGATGCCGGGCTCGGTGATGAGGTAACGGGGCCGGGCGGGGTCGGGTTCGAGCTTTCGGCGCAGGTTGGCGAAGTGGACCCGCAGGTAGTTGGTCTCGGTGTCGTAGGCCGGTCCCCAGACCTCGTGCAGAAGGTGGCGGTGGCCGACGAGTTTGCCCGGGTGTCGGGCGAGGATTTCCAGCAGGTGCCATTCGGTGGGGGTGAGCCGTACCTCGCCGCCGGTGCTGGTGGTCAGGCGCTTGGTGGCCAGGTCGATGGTGAAGTTGGCGGTGGTCAGGACGGCGGGTCCGGCGTCGGTGGGGATGGCACGGCGCAGGGCGGCGCGGACGCGGGCGAGGAGTTCGTCCATCCCGAAGGGTTTGGTGACGTAGTCGTCAGCGCCGGCGTCGAGGGCGTCGACCTTGGCGGCTTCGGTGTCGCGGGCCGACAGCACGATGATCGGGATGCGGGTCCAGCCGCGCAGGCCCTCGACGACGGTGACGCCGTCGAGGTCGGGCAGCCCGAGGTCGATGATGGCGAGGTCGGGCGGGGTACGGGCGGCAACGGTGAGGGCGGTGGTGCCGTCAGCGGCGGTGGTGACCTCGTAGTGGCGGGCGGACAGGTTGATCCGTAGGGCGCGCAGCAGCTGCGTGTCGTCGTCAACGAGCAGGATGCGGCTCACCGGGTCACCGCCCCTGTGGCTGCCGTCGGCAGGGTGATGGTCATGGTCAGGCCGCCATTCGGGGTGTCGGCGGGCGTCAGGGTGCCGCCCTGGGCCTGGGTGAAGCCGCGGGCGATGGCCAGTCCCAGGCCCAGGCCGGTGCCGTCGCGGTCGTTGAGGCGCTGAAAGGCGGCGAAGACGCGGTCGTGGTCGTCGAGGGCGATACCGGGCCCGTGGTCGACGACCGCCAGGCGGAGCCGGTCGCCGAGGCTGCGGCCGCGGACGAGGACTGTCCGGCCTGGCGGGGTGGCGGCGCAGGCGTTGCTCAGCAGGTTCGCCAGCACCCGTTCCAGCAGGCCCGGATCGGCCAGGGCCAGGGGCAGGTTGTCGGGAACGTCAACGTCGACCGCGACGCCGTGGGTGTCGGTGGCCAGCACGGCTCGGGCGACGACGCCGTCCAGGGCGGTGGGTCGGGCGTCGACGGACAGCACCCCGGCCTGCAGGCGGCTCAGTGCCAACAGGTTGTCCACCACGGCGGCGAGCCGGTCGGTGGACTCCTCCACGGTGGCCAACAGTTCGGCCCGGTCGCCCGGGCTGAAGTCGACATCGGCTTGGCGCAGGCCCGAGATCGCGGCCTTGATACCGGCCAGCGGGGTGCGCAGGTCATGGCCGACCGCGCCGAGCAGTGCCGCGCGGGTTCGGTCGATGTGGGCGAGTTCGTCCGCGCGGGCGGCCTGCCCGGCCAGGCGCTGCGTCTGCAGGGTGCGGCCGGCGGCCGTGGCGAGGCGGGCCAGCGCGCGGCGGTCCTCGGCGAACAGCTGCGGGCCCCAACCAATCAGGCGCACCCCGTCACCAGCGGCCACCGACAGGACAGGTTCGCCGCCGGGCGTCGGTCCGACCTGCTCGACGGTGCGCCCGCCATCAGCCAACGCCACCGTGGTCATCCGGTAGGTGGTGCGGACCTGCTCGAGCAGTCGCGTCAAGGACGCGTCGATCGGCTGACTGCTGGCCGCGGCGAGCAGTGCGGCTTCGGCGTCGCGGCGCGCGGCGGTGGCCCGGTGCCGGGCGGCCAGGTCGACGGCGAGACTGACCGCGACCGCGACGCCGACGTAGACGCCAAGCACGACGATGTCATCCACGGTGTCGACGGCGAAGGTGCTCAGCGGGGGGATGAAGAAGTAGTTGACCAGCAGGCCAGCGGCCACGGCGCCGGCCACCGCCGGGACCCACCCGCCAACCGCCGCCGCGGCCAGCACCGGCACCAGGTACAGCAGCACCACACTGGCCAGCGACCACTGCGATCGGGCGGGCAGCAGTACCGCGGTGGTGGCGGCCAACGCGCCCGCCGCCACCACGACACCGACACCCGTACGCCGCCACGCCCGCCGTATCGGGCGAGCCGGCACGCCGTCGACCGCTGCTCCCATGCCCGCCAGTTCTACCCGATGCACCACTACGACCCGCGCCGCCCGGCCGCCACCGGCTCACGTTCCTCAGGCCGTCGTCCGCCGGTCACCTGGTCGCCGCGGGACCCACGGTGGCTCGACGCGAGCTGCCACGGCACGCTGACCACCATGATCCGTCGCTGGAACAGCAGCCTCGCCTTCAGCCGCAGCGCGCTCTGGTTGTGCAGCAGCTGTTCCCACCACCGCCCGACGACGTACTCCGGAATGTAGACCACCACCAGGTCGTGCGGGCCCTCCTCGCGCAGCCGGTTGACGTAGTCGAGCACCGGGTTGGTGATCTCCCGGTACGGCGAATCCAACACCCTCAGGGGCACGCTGAGGTCCCGGTCGGCCCACTGCTCCCGGAGGCGGGCCACTTCGTCGGGGTTGATTCCCACGGTGACCGCGGTCAGCGTGTCCGGGCGGGTCGCCCGGGCATACGCCAGCGCTTGCAGGGTCGGGCGGTGCAGCCGCGAGACGAGCACCACCGCCTGCACCCGGGCCGGCATGACCACCCCGCCGGGGTCGGGTTCCAGCTCGGCGCTGACCCGCTCGTAGTGCCGGCGGATCGCGCGCATCAGCGCGAACAGTACGGGCACGGCGATGACGACCAGGTAGGCGCCGTGGGTGAACTTCGTCGCCAACACGATCACCAGCACCAGGGCGGTCAGCACGCAGCCGACGGCGTTGATCACCCGGGAGCGATGCAGCCGCCGCCGCGGCACCGGGCCGTGCCCGACGGTCAGGGCCCGGTTCCAGTGCCGCACCATCCCGGCCTGGCTCAGTGTGAAGGACGTGAACACCCCGAGGATGTACAGCTGGATCAGCCGGGTCACCGATCCGTCGAACACCCAGATCAAGACTCCGGCGATCATCCCGAGGACGATGATGCCGTTGGAGAACGCCAAGCGGTCCCCGCGCGTGTGCAGTTGCCGGGGCAGGTACCGGTCCTGCGCCAGAATCGCGCCGAGCGACGGGAAGCCGTTGAACGCCGTGTTGGCCGCCAGGATCAGGATCAGCGCGGTGGTGGCCTGGAGGACGAAGAACCCGAGGCTGTTGCCGCCGAACACCGCCGCGGCCAGCTGGGCGATCACCGTACGCTGCGGATCGGTCTCGCAGTTGCCCGGGAAGCCGACCAGGTCGCAGGTGTGCTCGGCCACCCGTACCTTGGTGATCAGCGCCAGGGCGGTGATGCCGGCGAACAGGGTGATCGCCACCACGCCCATCGCCAGCATCGTGCGCGCCGCGTTCTGCGCCTTCGGTGCCTTGAACGCCGGCACCCCGTTGGAGATGGCCTCCACCCCGGTCAGCGCGGTGCACCCGGAGGCGAACGCCCGCAACGTCACCAGAGCCAGCGCCAGGCCGGTCAGCCCCACCTGCTCCGGGCGGACCCGCCAACCGGCCGACTCGGCCACCGGCGGGTCACCGGCGACCGCCCGGGCGAGCCCGAGCGCCACCATGACCAGCACCCCGGTGATGAACAGGTACGTCGGCCAGGCTAACGTCCGGCCTGACTCGCGCATCCCCCGCAGGTTCATCGCCATCAACACCGCCACGAAGCCCGCGCAGATGGCGACCCGGTGTGGGTTCAGCGACGGGACCGCCGAGATGATGTTGTCCACACCGGCGGCCACCGACACCGCCACGGTCATGATGTAGTCCACCATCAGTGCCGCGGCGACCACCAACCCGGCCGACGGGCCGAGGTTACGTGAGGCCACCTCGTAGGACCCGCCGCCGCTGGGATAGGCGCGCACCACCTGCCGGTATGAAGCCACCACCACCGCCAGCAGCACCACCACCGCGAGAGCCACCCACGGCGCGAGGAACAGATAGGCCAACCCACCCACGGTCAGCACCAACAGGATCTCCTGGGTGGCGTGGCCACCGACGACAACGGGTCCGACGCGAAGATCGGCAACGCCAGCCGCTTCGGCAGCAACGTATCGCCCAGCCGATCACTGCGTAGTGGGCGCCCGACCAGCACACGCTTCAACGACGTCAGCACGCCACCGAGTCAAGACCCGATCCGCCCACCCGCCGACGATCTTTGCGGCTTCTTAACGCCACCCTGCACGATCTTGGCGGTTTCCTGACCACGGCCATTCTGCTGGCCGGTGACCGCCGGACCGAATACCGGCTGCGTTCTGTCGGTGGTCCGGCGGATGATGTCGGGTGGTCGGCGCTCCGGCGCCGGCCCACCGGAAGCCGACAGCTGCGAAATGGGGTCAGATGAACGGCGCGATCCAGGGTGAGGGCCTGGTCAAGAGGTACGGATCGGTGGTGGCGTTGAATGGCCTCGACCTCGAGGTTCCGGAAGGAACGGTGATGGGCCTGCTGGGCCCGAACGGTGCCGGCAAGACGACCGCCGTACGCATCTTCAGTACCCTGCTCGCGCCCGACGGAGGCCGCGCGCGGGTGGCCGGCATCGACGTGGTCGCCCACCCGAAGGAGGTCCGTCGGGTGATCGGGCTGTCCGGCCAGTACGCGGCCGTCGACGAGGACCTCACCGGCTTCGAGAATCTCGACATGGTGGGTCGGCTCTACGGCCTCGGCCGGCAGGGCAGCCGGGTGCGGGCCCGGGAGCTGCTCGAGCGCTTCGATCTGGCCGAGTCCGGCGACCGTACGGTGAAGGGCTATTCCGGTGGCATGCGCCGCCGCCTCGACCTGGCCGGTGCGCTGGTCGCCCGGCCCAAGGTGTTGTTCCTGGACGAGCCGACGACGGGTCTGGATCCCCGCAGCCGGCTGGGGATGTGGGAGGTCATCGAGGAGCTGGTGGCAGCGGGCGGCACGTTGTTGCTGACCACGCAGTATCTGGAAGAGGCCGACCGGTTGGCCGACCGCATCGTCGTGATAGACCACGGGCGGGCCATCGCGCGAGGCACCGCCGATGAGCTCAAGAGCCAGGTCGGCGGCGAGCGCATCGAGCTGACGCTGCAGTCCGCCGAGGACCTCGACCAGGCACGCACCGCCCTGGGACCGCTGGCCGCGGGGGAGATCCTGGTCGACGTCCGGACCCGCACGATCACCGTGCCGGTCAACGGCGGTTCCGGGGCGCTTGTCGACGCCATCCGGTCCCTGGACGGTCAAGCCGTCAAGGTTTCCGACATCGGCCTGCGCCGGCCCACCCTCGACGACGTGTTCCTCAGCCTCACCGGTCACTCGGCGGAGGACGACAAGGCCAAGGACGACAAAGAAGCCGGCGCGGGTGGCGGCGGGCGCCGTCAGGCCGGCCGGCACGAACAGGAGCAGGGGTCATGACGGCGGCGGTGAAGGCTTTCGGCGATGGACTGGTCATCGCCAAGCGCAACCTGATCAAGATCAAACGAGTTCCGGACCTGCTGGTGTTCTCGACCATCTCGCCGATCATGTTCGTGTTGCTGTTCGCTTACGTGCTCGGCAGCGGCATCCCCGTCCCGGGCATGAACTACCGGGAGTACCTGATGGCCGGCATCTTCGCCCAGACGATGATCTTCGGCGCCACCATCACCGGAAGCGGGTTGGCCCAGGACCTCCAGCGCGGCATCGTCGACCGGTTCCGTTCGCTGCCGATGGCCCAGTCGGCGGTGCTGGTCGGGCGCACCACCAGCGACCTGGCCAACAACGTCATCGTCATCGGTGTCATGTCGATCACCGGCCTGCTCGTGGGCTGGCGCATCCGCTCGTCGTTCCTGGAGGCGCTGGCCGGCTTCGCCCTGATGCTGGCCTTCGCCTACGCGTTCTCGTGGGCGATGGCGGTGATCGGCCTGCTGGTCCGCAGCCCCGAGGTGTTCAACAATGCCAGCTTCATCGCGATCTTCCCGCTGACGTTCGTCGCGAACACGTTCGTGGTGACCACGACGCTGCCGGGGCCGCTGAAGGTGGTCGCCGAATGGAACCCGGTGTCCGCGCTGGTGCAGGCGGTACGGGAACTCTTCGGCAACATCAGCCCGCAGATGCAGCCGCCGGACGCCTGGCCGTTGCGACACCCGGTGATCGCCACCCTGGGCTGGACCGTGGTCCTGCTGCTGATCTTCGTGCCACTCGCGATCCAGCGCTACAAGAAGGCCGTCAGCCGCTGACCCGGACGGGGCCGCACAGCGCCATGGCTGTGCGGCCCACGGGCACGGCGCCCCGACGGTCGGCCGCAGCCGCCGCGGGGATCTGGCCAACCGCGATGATCAATACACTCCGGCCCCATGTCGGTCTTCTCGAAGGTGTTCGCCCGTTCACGTGTTCCGGCTCCGCTGCCCTACCCTCCGGATTCCCCGGAAGGGCTTGCCGCCCGCTGGATTCAGTGGGTCGCCGGAATTTCGCGGACCCACAACCCGGTAGCGGACCTGACCGGCGCCGACGCTGGCGTCAACCGACCAGCGGACGTCTGGTTCCTGGCGGGCACGTTCGGGCGGCAGGATGTCGAGCGACGCTGCGCCGTGCCGGCGGGGTCACCGCTGTTCCTGCCGGCGGGTTTTCGGTGGGGACGGTCACGGCTTCACCGTCGGGGTCACCTATCAGCTCAGCGTCGCCTAGGTGTTCTCGCCCGGCGGGGTGGACGCCTCAGCTGGTGACGGCCGATGCGATCCGTAGGGCGGCCCGGGCGGGTGTGAGGTGCGTGGTGTCGACGACCTCGGCCTCGTCGTGTAGCCAGGTGCGGGCCGCCTCGGCGTAGGGCTCGAGGTGTTGAGGCGGAACGGGGACGGGACGAGGTGTTCCCCCTCGATGCGCCGGCGGAGGGTGTCCTGGTCGGCATTGGAGGACGACGTGCCTTACCGGCCGTCGCCGGATCACCGTGGTCGCCGTGCTCCTGCTCGCCATCCTCACCTGGGTGGTGCTGTCGACGCTCATGGTCCGACACGGCTGGATCGGCGTGCTGATCACCTGTGCGGTCGGCGCGACGGCGCTGGCGATCGGGTACGGCCGTCGCCGCGGTCGCCGGCAGCCGACCACACCGGCAGGTCCCAGCACTTGAACCCAACGCGGGAACGCCGCGGCGGCGTGGTACTCCGGCGGCAGCTACACCCGCTCGGCGATCACAGCGCGGACCAGTCGGCGGCCGTACTCGGCCATCCGGGGAAAGGTATGCCGGTAGTAGTCGATGCCGGTCAGCGACGGTGCGAGGGCCCAGCCGCAGCCGCGCTGCCAGGTAGCGTCGTCATACCCGATCGCCTCCCGGTAAGCGGCCCTGGCCGCACCGGTGAAGGTCCATAGTGCTGCCGCCACGTCCGGCGCCGGATCGCCGACACCGAGGGCACCGAAGTCGATGACCGCGGCCAGGCGGCCACCGTCGATGATCAGGTTGCCCGGCTGCAGATCACCGTGAATCCATACCGGGTCCCGGTCCCAGTCGGGGGCGGCCAGGCAGGCGTCCCAGGCGGCCGCCGCCGCGGCCACATCGAAGCCGTCGTCGTACCCGGCGAGCCGGGGCAGCACACGGCGGACGCCGTCATCGGCGTGGGCCAGGGCAGAGCCGCGCGAACCGGGTGGCTTGAGCGGACCGCCGGCCGGATCCACCCCGTGCAGGGCTCGAACGAAGGCCGCCAGGTCGCGAGCCAGCGGTACGTCGTCGCAGCCGAGCCGGGGAGGGGTACTTCCCACGATCCATGGCACCACGGTCCACCGCCACGGGTATCCCCCGCCCGGTCCGCCTACGTGCAGCGGAACCGGAATGCGCACCGGCAGCTGGGACGCCAGCATGGGCAGCCACCGCGCATCAGAATCGGCCTGGTGGCCCGCCCAGGCGATCTTGGGCATACGGGCGACGAGGTCCCCGCCGATCCGGAAGAGAACGTGGTCGGTGCCCTCCAACTCGTCGGGTAGCGGTGTCACGGGCAGGCCGGCCCACTGTGGGCACTGGTCCGCTACCAGGCGGCGCACCTGCCCGACGGTGGCTCGGATCTCGTCTTCATGGATCGGCACGGCGGGCACCGTAATACGGTCAGGCGGCGTGACGCCAACCGATTAGAGGGCCCGGCGCCGACGCGCCCGCCGGGGGAACGCGGTGGCCGGTCCGGACGGGGAACCGGACGGGGAACTGGTCGAGACCCGGGCCGACACGCCATGGCGGTCGCGCTTGGGTCTGCGTGGTCAGGCCGCCACGTCGTGAGCAACCCGGGGCCGCTCGCTCCAACGGTCCGCGCCCTTCGCGGCCGGCCGATGACGCCAGGCCAGCACGCCGAGCGCTCCGGCTGTCAGGACGGTCGACATGATCATCGCCGTGGGGATACCGCTGACCGCCCAGTTGCCGGTGCGCAGGGGTTCCAGCGCGAAGCGCACGACCGAATACCAGATCACCCAGATCAGGAACAGGTCGCCGGGGCGCATTCGCGCACCCCACCGTCGCGCGATCCAGAGCAGGGCCACAGCGCCCAGTGCGCCGCTGATCGACTCGTAGAGGAACAGCGGCTGGAAGCCTGTCGTCGCCTGCGGGTACTCGGCGCAGGGCCACTGCTCGGCGCGGTACCGGCACTGGATCGACATGCCCCACGGTAGGTCGGTGGGTGGGCCGTACAGCTCCTGGTTGAAGAAGTTCCCCCATCGGGCGATGGCCTGCATGACGAACGCGCCCGGCGCGACGATGTCCGCCCAGTGCCAGAAGCTCTGCCGTCTGACCCTCATGATGATGAACATGGCGATGGTGCCGGTGACAATCCCGCCGAGCACCCCCAGACCCGTGTACGGAGGCAGCGCGACTGCCAACAGGTCGCCGGAGTAGCGGTCCCACTCGTCGATGACGTGGTAGGCCCGGGCGCCCAACAGGCCCGCAAGCGCCACGATGACGATCCCGCTGTCGATGACGCGGGCGTCCAACCCGCGCCGGCGGGCCTCCCGGGTCATCACCACATAGGCGGCGGCCAGGCCGACCGCGTAACCGATCCCGTACCAGTGGATCGTGAGAGGACCCAGCTGGAGCGCGACCGGGTCCGGCGTGATGGGGATCAGCGCCCTCACCGGACCGGGCGCAGGTGACGACCCGCCTCCCATGAGGACACGCCCCGGCGCCCGGTGGCGCCCTCGCCGTAAGGGCCATTCATGCGCCCGAGTCTAACGGTGGCCTTCCGGTATATAGAGGCGGCTCGACAGACCTGGACAACCTACGGACCTGACCGGACGCCGCTGACCCCGGCCCAGTACCCGCGGTTGTCGGCCGGTGGCCATCCGGCCCCGGGGGCCTGGGGCCCTGGGGCGGCCGGGCCAGGTCCGGGGATGGGATACCCGGCGCACGCCCAGCATGGGCATTGCGGGCCCGCTGGCCGGCCGGCCGAGTCCGCTGGCGCCTCGGCGGCACGCCCCGGGCCGGTGTCAGGCCCGCGGCGTTGTGCGGCGACGAGCAGGCCTACCAGCAGTGCGGTGCTGAGGTCAGGAACGATCATGGCTCCTCCTGCGGTCGATGCCACCGGGCCGGTCGACGGCTCCGCGTGCGGCGATGAAGAGCACACCAGCGGCTGACCCGCCCCGTTCTAGGACCGGTGCGGAGCCTGCGCCCTCACCATCAGACTCGTCGCGAAGGTTGGCGAGCGTTGCGCGGTCGTGTGACAGTCGGATGACAAATCCCGGCGGGTGTTGGGCTGCGTGCCCATCGGGGTCCGTTGTCCGGGATGATGCGGGTATGACGGCCGTACTGGTGATCGAGGACGACGATCGCATCCGCCTGTCGCTCATCCTCGCACTGGAGGACGAGGGTTACGTGGTGTCCGGCGCGGCCACGGCGGAGGAGGGCCTGCTGATGCAGCGCCGGGCTCCGGCCGAGACCGTGTTGGTCGATCTGATGTTGCCCGGCATCGACGGCTTCGAGTGCATCCGACAGTTGCGCCGGGACGACGACGTGCCGATCGTGGTGGTCAGCGCCCGGGACGACACCCACGACATCGTCGCGGCGCTGGAAGCCGGCGCCGACGACTACGTCGTCAAGCCGGTGGCGGTCAAGGAGCTGTCGGCGCGGCTGCGCGCACTGCGCCGTCGGGCCCGGGCCACGGTGAGCGCGGCGGTGCCGGGCCTGGCCTTCGGGGACCTGGAGATCCGCCCGGAGGCCGGGGAGGTGAGCCTGCGCGGCCATCAGGTCGCGGTGACGCGTACCGAGTTCCGGTTGTTGTGCGAGCTGGCCGAGCATCCCGGGCGGGTGTTGTCCCGGCAGCAGTTGCTGCAGCGGGTCTGGGAGTACGACGTCGGCGACGAACGCCTCGTCGATGTGCACGTCGGACGACTGCGCAACAAGATCGAGGATGACTCCGGCAATCCCCGCCACCTCGTCACCGTGCGGGGGCTGGGCTACAAGCTGCAGCGATGAGATCCGTCGGGCTCCGCGCACGCGTCACCGCGGGCTTCGCCGTCGGCGCGCTGATGCTGTCGGCGGTCATGGCCGTCGCGTCGTACCAGCTCATCAGCACCTCTTTGCTGGACGAACGGGAACGGACCGCGATCCGCGCGGCGTACTTCAACGCCGCCGTCGTCAACGCCGGGCTGGCCGAGGACGAGCGGGAGGTCGCCGAGGCGCTGCGGTCCCTGGACACCGGCAGTGACCGGGAGCCGCTGCTGCTTCGTGACGGCGATTGGTACCGGCGCGACGCCGACGCGGGGCTCACGGCGAGGATTCCGCAGGAGTTGCAGCGGATGGCGCAGCAGGGCCGTCCGGCGGTGCAACGGATACACGTCAACGGCGCACCCGCCGTGGTCGTCGCGGTACCGCTGTCGACGTCGACCGCCTTCTACGAGATCGACTCGCTCCGCGAGCTCAACAAGAACTTCCAGATGCTGGCGCTGGTCCTGATCGCGGTGGCGATCATGACCGCGGGTGCGGGCGCCGCTCTGGGCTGGTACGCCACCCGTTACGTCCTGCGTCCGCTGACGGTCGTCGCGGACGCCGCGTACGAGATCGCCGCCGGCGACCTGAGCGCGCGCCTCGACCCGGCCGCCGAACCGGATCTCGCCCGCCTGACCACCTCGTTCAACCACATGGTCGATCAGCTGTCCCAACGGATGCAGCGCGACCGCAGATTCGCCGCCGACGTGAGCCACGAGTTGCGCTCGCCCCTGCAGACCCTCTCCGCGGCCGCCAGCGTCCTAATTCGGCGACGCTCACAGCTCGACGAGCGCACCGCCACCGCCGCGGGCCTGATCGCCGATGAGATAACCCGGTTCCAGGCCCTCGTGAACGACCTGCTGGAGCTGTCCCGCAGTGACCGGCCCGCCCAGCGCGGTCCGGTGGACATCGTCGAACTGGCGAAGCACACCTGCCGTTCGCGGGGCATCGCCGACGACATCGTCCACACCGAGGGCGACACCGCGCGCATCTGGGCGGTGGATCGGCGACGGGTCGAGCAACTGCTCGGCAACCTGCTCGACAACGCCCAGCGGTACGGGGGCGGCCCGATCGCCGTGCGCCTCGGCAGCACCGACACGTCGTGTTACCTCGAGGTCGACGACGAAGGCCCCGGCGTCAGCCCCGAGGACCGCAGCACCATCTTCGACCGGTTCGTCCGTGGCCGCACCGCGAGTTCGCGGGGCACCGGTGACGGCACCGGGCTCGGACTGGCGCTGGTCGCGCAACACGCCGCCGCGCACGCCGGGAGCGCTGTCGTGTTGGACCGCCCCGGCGGTGGGGCCCGCTTCCGGGTTCAACTGGGTGGGTGCAGGTGATGAGGCGCCTTCGGCTTGCCATCCTGCTCTGCGCCTTCGCGTTCACCGGCTGCGGGGTCCCCACCGATGACCGCCCTCGGGAGATCGAGCCACCGCGTGGACCGTTCCCGGCGATCGCGTCCACCGCGCCCGGCACGCCCGACGCGGGCGAGGCGGCGGAGCCCCTCTATTTCGTCCGCGCCGACAAACTGGTCCCGATCGTCCGCCGCGTGCACACCGCACCGGCGCTCCGGGAGCAGATTGAGCACCTGATCGCCGGCCCCACCGGCCCGGAACGCCGCGGGGGCCTGTCGAGCGCTGTCAACGGCAACCTCACCTTCGCCGGGGTGAGCCTGGCCGCGGGGGTGGCGACCATCAGGGTCGGCGACGGCATCGACGAGTCGGGACGCCGGGACGCGGTCCTGGCCTATGGGCAGATCGTCTGCACCCTCACCACTCGAAGCGACGTCAAATCGGTCGTCTTCCATCACGACGGGCGCCGCCTGGGCATTCCCCGCGCCGATCTGTCCCTCACCACCGACCCCCTCACCGCCGCCGACTACACCGCCCTGACAGCTCCGGCCTGACCGTCGTCTTCGTAGACGTCCGGGATGCCGTCATGGTCGTGGTCGATCGTCTCGGCTTCGTGGATGCGCCGGTAGGCGCGGTCGCGGACGCGCAGGATGATCCCGGCGAGCAGGGCGGCGGCGAGGGAGCCGGTCAGCACGGCGACCTTGACGTGGTCGTCGCGTTCGGTGCCGAGGCCGAAGGCCAGTTCACCGATGAGCAGGGACACGGTGAAGCCGATGCCACCGAGCATGGCGAGCCCGATGACGTCGGTCCAGCTCAGGTCCTCGTCGAGGTTGGCGCGGGTGAGTCGGGCGACCAGCCAGGTGGCGGCCGTGATACCGATGGTCTTGCCGACGACGAGGCCGACGATGATGCCGATCGCGACCCGGTCGCTCAGCGCGGCGCCGAGGCCGCTGAGCCCGCCGATGGTCACCCCGGCGGACAGGAACGCGAAGACCGGCACGGCGATGCCGGCGGAGATCGGCCGGAAGCGGTGCTCGAAGTGTTCGGCGAGGCCGGGCCCGGCGTCCGGGCCGCCGGCTTTCTCGCTGCGGATGACGGGCACGGTGAAGGCCAGCAGGACCGCCGCGACGGTGGCGTGCACGCCGGACTCGTGGACCAGCACCCAGGTGGCGAACGCGAGCGGCAACAGCAGCCACCACGAGCGGACCCGGCGTTGCACCAGCACGGCGAACACGGCCAGCGGGATCAGGGAGCCGAGCAGCGGCAGCACGGACAGGTTCGCCGTGTAGAAAACCGCGATGATCACGATGGCGAGCAGGTCGTCGACCACGGCCAGGGTCAGCATGAACGTACGCAGCGCGGTGGGCAGGTTGCGGCCGATGACCGCGAGCACCGCCAGGGCGAACGCGATGTCCGTGGCGGTGGGGACCGCCCAGCCTCGGGCGGCGCCACCACCGGCGTCGCGAACCACCAGCAGATACAACGCGGCCGGCACGATCACCCCGCCGATCGCCGCGGCGATCGGTACCGCGGCGCGGCGGGGGTCGCGTAGGTCACCGGCGACGAACTCGCGTTTGAGTTCCAGCCCCGCGACGAAGAAGAAGATCGCGAGCAGGCCGTCGGCCGCCCACGTCGCCAGGCTCAGGTCGAGGTGCAACGCGGCCGGACCGATGGTGTAGGCGCGCACCGACTCGTACGCCGACGACCACGGCGTGTTCGCCCAGATCATCCCGAGCACGGCCCCGGCGAGCAGGAGTGCGCCGCCGATGGTCTCCTTGCTGAGGATCTCGGCGATGCGTCTGGTCTCCAGCCAGGACCCTCGGCTGAGGACGGTGTGGGTGTGCCGCCGGGCATCGCTCATCGGTGCCTCCGAACGCTGAACATGTCAGGTAGCCGCTCACTGTTGTCGGGGTCGTCTGCCGGGGCGCTGGTCGTCGGCGCCGGGCCGTTGCGGTGGTCCGGGCTGCCGAGGCGCCCAGCTGCCGTGGTCAAATGGACCTCGTTTCGCCGCTGCGGTCGTGGTACGCCCCGGTGATGTCACCATCCACGGCTTGTCGCACCCGGTCCGCCATTGCCTGTACCTGTTTCGCATCGTGGGCGGCGACCGTTTCGGACACCTCCCCCACGATGAGGCCGACCTGATCGGCCAGGTCTTCCCGTTGCGCGTCGTCACGCACGGCACTTGCCACGTCGCGCAGCATCCGCAGCAGTGCGATCAGCACCGTGGGTTCGGACCGTCCGTAGCGCCGGACGGGTCCGCACACCAGTTCCAGGTAGTACGGCAGGTCACGGTCCGGAACGACGACGCGGCCGGTGCCGTCGGCGTCCTCGTGCAGGGTGGGTCCGAGACGTCGACCGGTCAGCCTGACCAGCAGGTCAGCCATGTGGCCCACGGCGTGGGCGGCGGTGACCGGGTCGTTGATGCCGGGCGACAGGGCCTTCACGGCGATATCGGTCAGCTGCCGGAAACCGAAGGCGGCGTCCTGTTCGACGGTTCGCTCGTAGCCGATCACGACAGCGGCGGTGACGGCGTCGCGCACCTGCTGTTGTCGTGTCGGCGCTCGCCCATCACCGGCGGTCCACACGGTGGCCAGCGGTGTGCCCCGCACGATGTGGTCACCCGGTCGGGCTTCGATCGAGACGACGACGTCGTGTTCACGGGCCGCCGACAGCAGCCCCGCGACGTCGACACGTCGGACGAACCCGCTGGTCCGCGCCGCAACCCTCATCGCGTCGGCACCGTCGAGGTCCAGCTCGTCGGGGGACCGGGGTCCCGGGTCGCCGTACCCGGGGTAGAAGGTGTCGATGGCGATGTCGGTCTCGTCATGAACCGTCAGCATCATCGTGTCGACGCGCAGCACCCGGGTCATGTGCGTGATGAACGCCAGGATGGCGCCGAGGGCCGCCAGGCCGAGGACGGAGGTGACCAGTAGGGCGACGTCGGGCAGTGGCTCGTCGGCGTCGATCGCGCGTAACACGGTGGTGTCGAAGACCAGGGTGGCGAGTAGGACGGCGAGTACCGCCTTGATGACCCGATCACGGGTGAAGTCACGCAGCAACCGGGGGGAGAACTGCTGCGAGGCCAGTTGCAGGGCCACCACGGTCAGGGTGAACGTCAGGCCGGTCACGGTGATCACCGATCCGGCGATCGTCTGCAACAGCGCGGTGGCGGACTCCGTGCCGCCCGGCCATGCCAGCCAACGCAGCGACGCGGGCAGGTCGACGTCGACGATGAACAACGCGCCGACGAACGCGACGACGCTGGCCACCGCCGGCCAAAGCCACAACGGCGAGCGGGACTTCTCCGCGCGGGGACTACGGGACCCGGGGCCAATCATGGCTCGACCTTCCGTACGGTGGTGCATGGTGCGCGAGCCGTGAGCGTCAGCTTGATCTTGCCAGTAGTCCGGAATGGGCGTCAACGACTCCCCCCGGTGGGCCGGGGGCGCCGTACGCCGTGCCAGGTGGCGTGCCACAGGTCGGTATCGGACAGGCGCACCGCCCGGGCGCCGGCGCCCACCGAGCGGCTGATCTCCCGCTTTCGGCCATGAGCCGGGTTGCCCAGGTCCGCTCCGTCTAAGCGTCTCCGCTGCCGCGGATTCGTATGCTTCGCCGATGCCACCCCGGGGGCAAGACTGGACGGCAAGACGAGAAAGGGGTGGCATTTCCGTTACAGCATTGTCGACAGGAGCACCAGTCCGACGACGAGGGTGCCCCACCAGACCATCCGGTGGGTCGACCAGGGCGCCGCGATGCCACCGTCCGGGCGCAATGGGCGGGCGGCGATCAGATAGAGGCGTTCGGCCTGTCGCAGCGGGGCGCGCAGCTGGTGGCGCAGTCGGGTTACGACGCGGGTCGACGCCCGCCACCGGCTCGGCAGGAGCCGGCGGTACACCACATCGACGTCCAGGTTCACCGACCGCAGTTCCGGTGGGTAGAGCCCGGTGCGCACCAGCAGGGTGAAGGCCAGGGCGGCGAACAGCAGCAGCTGCAGTTGGTTGATGACGTGTGGCGTGGAGAACAGCGAGTACTCCATCGGATACGGCAGGAGGCCGTACAACAGTGCCGGGGCGACTCCGATGGCGATACAGACGACGGCGCCCATGGCCATGGCGACGCGCATGGTCGCGGGCGGCTCGGCCACCCGGTATCCCCGGTCATGCGCGAAGAACGCAAAGTACGGGATCTTGATGCCGGCGTGATGGAAGACCCCGGCGGAGGCGAACAGCAGCAGGAGCCAGATCACCGTACGGTGCTCCTGCGCGACGCCTTCCATGATGAGTGACTTCGTCGCGAAGCCGCTGAACAGCGGAACGGCGGAGATCGACGCGGCCCCCACGATGCACAGTGCGGTGGTCTGCGGCATGGACTTGTACAGCCCGCCCAACTCCGAGCCCTTGGCGGTGCCGGTCCGTAGCAGGACCGCGCCCATGGCCATGAACAGCAGCCCTTTGAAGACCATGTCGGCCACGGCGTGCGCGGCCGCCCCGTTGATGCCGAACGCGCCGCCGATGCCGACCCCGACGACCATGAAGCCGAGCTGGTTGATCATGCTGTAGGTGAGCACCCTGCGCAGATCGTTCTCGATGACCGCGTAGAAGATCGGGAAGCACGCCATGAGCACACCGACCCACACCAGCATCCCGGTCCCCGGGTAACCGCGGGCCAGCGTGTAGATCGCGAACTTCGTGGTGAACGCGGACAACGCCACAGCGCCGACGATCGTCGCCTCCGGATAGGTGTCCTGCAGCCAGGCGTGCAGCATCGGGAACGCGCACTTGACGCCGATCGCGGCGAGGATCAGCGCGCCTCCCGGCCCGCCCAGCCCGAGGTAGCCGAACTCCAGCCCGTCGCCGGCCTGCACCCGCAACGCGATCCCGCCCAGCATCAGCAGCCCGGAGCTCACCTGAGCGACCACGTAGCGCATTCCGGCCCGGTAGCTGCGCTCGGTGCGCCCGGCCCAGATCAGGAAGACCGACGACAATCCGGCCAGCTCCCAGAACACGAACAGGGTCAGCAGGTCGCCGGCGAGGGTGCCGCCGACCGCCGTACCGGCGTAGATCAGGATCACCGTCTGCTGCAGGGCGTCGCGCAGGTGCAGCGCGTAGACGGCGGTGAGCAGCGCGGCTACCAGGAATCCGGTGGCGAACACCCGGGACAGGGCGTCGACCCGTACCGGGTTGAGCGCCAGGCCGAACGCTTCGAACGTGGCGCCGGTGCCCTCGGGCAGCGTCCAGAGCAGGACCAGCCCGGCGATCGGCAGTGACACCATCAGGGCCCCGCGCGCCCACCCGCGCAGCAGCGGCACCCCGAGCGCGCCGAGGATCAGCAGCAGGGCGGGGTTACTCGTCATCGGGAACCCGCTCCGGCTGCTCGTAGTAGTCCTCGTCGCGCTT
>DASVVF010000867.1:0-7127 GCA_036386695.1 Catenuloplanes sp.
CAGGGTCATCCAGACCCGCCCCTGCCCGCCGGCGAGGCTGGCGCCACCGAGCACCGCCGCGGTTACCGCGCTCAACTCCAGGGTATTGGCCGCCTGCGGGGAGCCGGCGATGAGCTGGCTGGCGATCACCAGGCCGGCGAACGCGGCCGCCACCCCGGAGGCGATGTACACCAGGGCCTGAACCCGGTTGACGTGGATTCCGGCGAGGAACGCGGCCTTGTGGTTGCCGCCGACGGCGAACACGAACCGGCCGAACACCGTGTACCGCAGCACCGCCCAGACGAGCACGAACGTCAGCAGCATGAAGATGACCGACACCGGTACGCCGGCGATCCGGGCCCGCCCGAGGTAGGCCAGCTTGTCCGCCGGGTAGACCACGGTCAGCGCGTCGGTCCACACCAGCGCCGCCCCGCGCACGATGGACAGCATGCCCAGCGTGGCGATCAGGGGGTTCACGTGCAGGCGGGTGATCACCAGCGCGTTACCGAGCCCGATCAGCGCGCCGACCGCGAGCGCCGCGATGATCGCCAGTGGGGTGCCGGCCCCGCCGGCGAGCATCTGGGCCGCGACGACGCTGGTCAGCGCGGCGGTCGACCCTACCGACAGGTCGAACCCGCCACTGATGATCACCGCCGTCTGGACCGCGGCGACGATGCCGAGGGTGGCCACCGACGCGGCGATGTTCACCAGGTTGGACCCGGTCAGGAACACCGGTGAGGCGATCGTGAAGACCGCCAGCAGCAGCACGTAGATCGCCACCAGCGCGGCGCCGGAGCGCAGGGCCCCCTCCAGGGTGAACGCGGTCCGCCGGGCGCGGGGTGCCGCGTCGGTCTGTGTTTGGTCGATCAACCCTGGCCTCCGATGGCGAGGTCGACGATGCGCTGCTCGTCGACCGACGTGGTGGGGTAGCTGCCGACCAGCCGACCGCGGGTGATGACCCCGATCCGGTTGCACAGCGTCATCAGTTCCGAGAGCTCCGAGCTGATCACGATGACCCCGGCGCCGTTCTCGGCGACGTCCGCGATGAGGTCGTACATCTGGGACTTGGCCCCGACGTCGACGCCGCGGGTCGGCTCGTCGAGGACGAACGCCTTCGGCCGCACGGCAAGCCAGCGAGCGAAGATCGACTTCTGTTGGTTGCCGCCGGACAGCGTCCCGACGGCGACGTCCGGGTCAGGGGGACGGATGTCGAGCCGCTCGGCCCAGTCCCGCCCGGCCCGCCGGTCGTCGGCCCGGGTCACCGGCGCGGCCATGCCCCGCCCCGCCATCGCGGACATCGCGATGTTGGTGCCCACCGACTGCAGCGCGAAGATCCCCTCGCCGCGCCGGTCGGCGGGCACGTGGGCGATTCCGGCCCGCCGGCAGGACGCGGGGGTACGGCGGGACAGCGCCTGCCCCGCCACGGCGAGGGTCCCCCCGGACGGCACGGCCCCCACGATCGCCTTGGCCACGGTCTCCACCCCGGAACCGGCCAACCCGTACAGCCCGACGATCTCGCCCGGTCGCACGAGCAGGTCCATCGGTTCCAGCCGGCCCGGCACGCTCAGCCCGCTGAGCTCGAGGATCGGCGTGCTGTCGACCGCCGCCTCGGGCCGGTGCTCGCGCAGGAACGCCCCCAGCTGACGGCCCACGATCTCCGCCACGATCTGCTCCCGGCTGGTCGTGGCGACGTCGTGCACGCCGACCCGCTCGCCGTCGCGCAGCACGACCACCCGGTCGCCGACGCGTTGGATCTCGTCGAGGCGGTGCGAGATGTAGAGCACCCCGACGCCACGCGAACGCAGCACCGTCACGGCGGCGAACAGCGCGTCGACCTCCCCGGCGTTCAGGGCGGCGGTGGGCTCGTCCATCAGCACCACCGACGCGCCGGAACCGACCGCCCGGGCGATCTCCACCAGCTGCCGGTCACCGACCCGCAGGTCGTCCATCCGGCTGGCGACGTCGATGTCCGGGGCGATCCCGCCGAGCAGCTCCGCCGCCTGCTCGCGCAGCCGGCGGCGGTCGAGCAGGAACGGCAGGCCGGCGCGGCGCGGCATCCGGGACAGCAGCAGGTTCTCCGCGACCGAGGTGGGGCCGACATAACTGAGTTCCTGGTGCACCACGGCCACCCCGAGGGCGGCCGCCCGGCCGGGTGACGCCTGGTCGAGCCGGCTGCCGTTGATCCGGATCTCACCGCCGTCGGCGGCCAGCTCGCCGCTGACGCAGCGCACGAAGGTGGACTTGCCGGCGCCGTTCTCCCCGACCAGGGCCACCACCTCGCCGGCGGCGACCTCGATGCTCACCCCGCGCAGGACCTCGGTGGGACCGAACCGCTTCCGCACCTGCTCACACTGCAACACCGCCGCCGGCATGACAGACCGCTCAGCAGGTCGGGTACGAGTCGCGGATGTTCTTGTTGCTGATCCACTGGTGTTCGATGTAGACGTTCGGCGGTACGGCCTCACCCTTGTGGAGCTTCTGGGCCAGCTCGACCAGCTTCTCGCCGTACTTTTCCGGGAAGTAGCCGACCGTGCCGATGAAGGTCTCCGAGTTGTTGCAGATCTCCTGGCGGGCCTCGATGGTGGCGTTCTGCCCGCCGATCAGGAAGTCCTTCGTTCGCCCGGCGCTCTGGATGGCGCGCAGTGCGCCCACCGCGCTGGGGTCGTTCACGGCGCCGAGCAGGATGCGCTTGTCCGCGCCCAGGGTGGGCAGCAGGTTCTGCATCGCGGTCAGCGAGGCTTCCAACGCACCCTTGCCGTCGACCTTGACCACCTTGGCGTCGGTGAAGTCCGGGAAGACCTTCTTGACCCCGTCGATGTAGCCGTCGGTGCGCTGTTTGACCAGCTCGCCGGATTGCGGCAGTTCCAGCAGGACCAGCTTGTCGACCCCGCCCCACTTCGTCTTGGCCGCCTTGGCCAGCTCCTCGCCGGCCATCTGGCCGGCGAGCAGGTTGTTGGCTCCGAAGAACGTGGCGCACGGCGGGTGCGGGATGTCGATGGCGATGACCTTCTTGCCGAGCCCGGCGGCCTCGAACTTCTGGCACAGCGCCGGCGCGATCTTCGCGTCGGTCTGGAATTCGATGATCACCCCGGACTTGCGCAGTACCAGGGTGTCGGCGTTGCTCAACGCGATCTGCGGGTCGTACTTGTTGTCCAGGGTGATGAGGTTCAGGCCGGCCTTCTTCGCGGCCGTGTCCAGTCCGCGGTTGACGTCGGCGACGAACGGGAACTCGCTCGACAGCCCGGCGTAGCCGATGGTGAACGAGTCCGCGCCGGTCTTGGCGCCACCGGTGTCCCGGTTGCAGGCCGAGACCACCAGGACGGCCGCCACCAGAGCTACCGCCGCTCCCCTCCGGGTATTGCGTCGCATCGCAGGTACTCCTTCCGCCGGCGCGCGCCGGCTCGGCGAGGTGCTGTCGGCGCTACCCCGAAACGAAGCCGCCGGCGGGTAGCGGTCGCTGGCTCAGGGCGCTCGTGAGTCATCAATGGACCTAGGGCGACCCTAGACCGTCAGCGCGCCGTGTCAAGTACGTGAACCAAAGTTCCCGTATGTGAACCGACCCCACGCTGCGGTGTCAGCGTGGGGTCGATGGGAATGGACCGCCCGGGGGGAGGCACCCGGTGCCTCGGCAGGGTTACCCGACCGGGGCTCCCAGGCGCAGGATCCGCCGCGCCCGGCGGCGGTCCAGCCACCGTGGCGCCGGCGGGTCGTGCGGGTCGCTGCCGGAGGCGAACTGGATGATCAGCTCACCGAAGAACCCGAACGCACTGAGGATGTTGCGGGCATGGCCCGGCTCCGGGGCCCCGGGCGGGAGCACGGCCTGCGCCCACCGCCACGCCACCCAGGCGATCTCCGGATCGGGATGCCGCCGCCCGGACCGGCTCAGCCCCACGACCGCGCGCCGGTCATCGGCCGGCAGCAGCCACCATCGCCGGAGTTCATCCGGCACCGCCGGCGGCTGCGCGGCGTTCGCCGTCATCGTTGCACCAAAGTCATGGGCAGAGAGGATACGGCGACCCGGCCGGGTGCGCGACGATGGACAGGTGTCCCCCCGCCGCCGCATGATGCTCGCCGTCGCCACCGCCCTCGTCCTGACGCTCGTGGTCGTGGTCGCCGTCCGGACCCTCGGCGGTCGCCGCGCCGGGGGTCCACCGGACCAGGCCCGGCCCGGGACCGTGCTGCTGGTGCCAGGGTACGGCGGCAGTCCGGCCAGCCTGGCCCCGCTGGCCGACCGGCTGGGCGCCACCGGCCGCACCGCCACGGTGGTGGGGTTGCCCGGCGAAGGCACCGGCGACCTGGTGCTGCAGGCCGAAGTCCTCGACGCGGCGGTGCGCCGGGCGCTGGACGACGGTGCCCCGTCGGTGGACATCATCGGCTACTCCGCCGGCGGGGTGGTCGCCCGGTTGTGGGTCGACCGCCACGACGGCGCCTCCGTCGCCCGGCGGGTCGTCACGCTGGGCTCACCGCTGCACGGGACCCGGTTGGCGGCCGCCGGTGCGATGCTGTCGGGTGCCTGCCCGCCGGCCTGCCGCCAGCTCGCGCCGGGCAGCGACCTGCTCACCCGCCTCGAGCGCCGCCCGCTGCCGGCCGGGATGGCCTGGCTGTCGGTCTGGACCGAGGACGACGAGACCGTCCAACCGCCGGACTCCGCCCGGCTGGCCGGGGCGGTCAACGTGCCGGTGCAGAGCGTCTGCCCCGGGATCCGGATCACGCACGGCCAGCTGCCGACCGACCCGCTGGTCACCGCCCTCGTGCTGCGGGCCACCGGCACCGCCCCGCTCGCCGCGCCGCCCGACTGCGCCACCCTGCGGGCCGGCGGCTGAGCGGTCGCCCGGCTGGCTGAGCGGGTGCGGCCGGTTGGAGAGCCATCGGTGCCCGGGCGGCGCCGCGCGGCTCAGCTGGTGACGTCGCGGGTCATGAAGTTGGCCCAGGCGGCGCCCAGCAGCACCGCCAGGTAGACCAGTTGCAGGCCCACCCCGCGCTCGATGTCCCGCCAGAGGATCGGATCGCGGAAGAAGTCGATCCAGGCCAACCAGTACCGGGTCGGCAGGTACGGCCGGACCGCCGCCGCGGCGTCCAACGTCACCAGGACCTGGCTGGTGACCAGCACCGCGAGCGCGCCCATCGCCGCGCCCAGCGCCGAATCGGTCAGGGTGGAGAGAAACAACGCGATCGCCGCCACCCCGAGCATCGACACCGTGATGTAGCCGACCGTCCCGAGCATCCGCAGCGCCAGCTCCGCCGGGGTGATGGCGACCCCGGACAGTGACGTGACATCCGGGGGCAGGCCGACCTCGCCGGCCGGGGCCGAGCCGAACATCGTGACCCCGGCCAGGTAGGAGGTGAGCACCACCATGCCGATCGCGAACAACACGAACGCCACCAGGGCGACCAGCTTGGCCACCAGCAGCCGGGTCCGACCAACCGGACGGATCAGCAGGTAGCGCAGCGTTCCGGCGCTCGCCTCACCGGCGACCGAGTCACCGGCCAGCACGGCCACCGACACCGGCAGGAACACCGGCAGCACCAACGCCATCGCCGCCGCCGGGTACAGCGCCCCGTTGCTCAGCACCGCGGACAGGAACGCCCCGCCCTGCCCGGGCGGGGGAGGGATCCGGGTGGTGGCGAGGAAGACGGCCACCACGAACGGCAGCGCGCAGAGCAGCGCCGCGATGACGTACGTGCGGGGACGCCGGAACAGCTTGCTCAGCTCCACCAGGATCATCGCGGTACCGCCTCCACCCGGTCCGAACTGGCGGTGGTCGCCGCCAGCACCACCTGCTCCAGCGAGCGCCGCTGCGGGCCGACCTCGGCGACCCGGATGCCGCCGCCGACCAGCTGCGCGACGAGTTCGGCCGGGTTGTCGTGCCGGACCACCAGCAGGTCCCCCGCCCGGTGCTCGACCCGCCCGTCGAGCAGCGCCCGGGCCCGGTCGGCGTCGGGAGTGGTGACCCGCACCCGTCCGGTCGGGGCCTGCAACACCGCCAGGTCCTCCTGCACCACCAGTCGGCCCCGGTCCATCACCCCGACCCGCTGGCACAGCGCCTCCACCTCGGTCAACAGGTGGCTGGAGAGGAACACGGTGGTGCCGGCGGTGTTCAGCTCGATGAGCAGCTCGCGGATCTCCCGGATCCCGCGCGGGTCCAGCCCGTTGGTGGGCTCGTCCAGGATGAGCAGCCGCGGTTGACGCAGCAGGGCGGCGGCCAGCCCCAACCGCTGGCGCATCCCGAGTGAGTAGGCCTTGACCGGACGCCGGTCGATGCCGGCCAGCCCGACCCGTTCCAGCGCCGCGTCGACCCGCCGCCGACGGGTCCGCCGGGACCCACCCGGACCCGCCGCGTCGAACAACGCCAGGTTCGCCCGCCCGGACAGGTGCGGGTACGCGGCCGGGCCCTCGACCATCGCACCGATCGACGGCAGCACCTCCCTGACCCGGCGGGGGACCGGGCGACCCAGCACGTCGATCTCACCACTGGTGGCGAAGACCAGCCCGAGCAGCATCCGCACCAGGGTGGTCTTGCCGGACCCGTTCGGGCCGAGCAGGCCGTACCGGTCGCCCTCGCGGACCGCGACGTCCACCGCGTCGACGGCGAGCGTCCGGCCGTACCGTTTGGTCAGGGCCGTCGTGGTGATCATCCGCGGAATCCCGCCAGCTCCGCGCCGACCCGCTGCAACAACTCGGCGTCGACCGGGCCGGTGACGAGGAAGGTCCGCCCGGTCGTCGCGGACTTGACCACCATCAGCGACACCAGGGCGGTGGAGACCAGCCCGGCGTCGCCGTCGGGCAGGGTCAGCCGTTTACCCCAGCGCACCGCGCTGTCGTACGCCCCGTAGCCGATGCGTCCGGGCACCGGCAGCACCGCGTACTGCGCCAGGCCGGTGCCGTAGACGCCGACCGACCTCAGCTGGGCCAGCCCACGGCGCGGCTGCCCGGCGAGCTGGGCGGGCAGCGGCCCCAGGTTCGTCCGCTCCAGCGCGCTGAGCAGGTCCGGGGTGCCGGTGGTGCTGAAGCCCACCTCCGGGCGGGGTTCCGGCGGGGTGAGCACGTCACCGGCCGGCGCGGTGCGGCTCACCTCGAGGAACCGGCTGACCAGGATCGGCCGGTCGGTACCGCGACCGGTGACCTCCGTCCGCAGCGGCAGGCCCGT
>DASVVF010000868.1:0-3680 GCA_036386695.1 Catenuloplanes sp.
GGATCCGGACGGCGGGACGTGATTGATCCGGACCGAGTGGCTGGCTGCCGCGTTCGGCGTCGCCGCGTGCGGTCCCGAACCCCAAACATTGGCTGCACCGACGATCGTGCCCTCGACCCGGTACGTCCCAGGCGGGATGTAGTACTCCCGGAGCCCAGCCGCGGCACACGAAGCGATGATCGTATTGAAGGCAGCCGTGTGGTCAAGCACCGGAGAGCCGGAGACGGCATCGGCCCTCTCAGCCGACGTCATAACATCGAAGACCGACACGCGCTCCCTGAGCGTGTCCTGGACAGTCCGGGAGACTGCACTCAGCACACCCGACAGGTGGGCAAGTTTCGCCCCGCCGATGGCGGCCGACGCGTTGACGTCACCGTCGACGATCGCCCCATCAGCGATCTTCGCCGACGTCACCGCGCCTGGCGCAACGGCCGGCGCCCCTGCTGACCCCGTGAGGTCGCCAGCCAGCTGTAGGACGCCCTTGGCGCCTGACGTCGCGTCGCTGACTGCGAGCGCGCGGTTGCCGGACAGGTCACCGCCGCCGGTGAGCGGCGCCGTCGTGGAGATGGTCACCGACGCGTCAGCTTTACCTGACAGCGGAGTCGTAGTCGATGGAGGCACGGTGCCCGTTGACGACTCACTCACCCGCGCACGCAGTCTCACGACTGGGCCGTCGGCGATCCGCGTGTACAGGTCTTGGACGCCTTCGGGGTACTGGACCAGGGGGTACCGGGACAGTTCGTCGACGAGGACCGTGGAGTTGGCGATGACCGCCCCGCCCGGGGTCAGGACGTCAGCGGGCGTCTGCAGGGCGGCGTCGGTGCACAGTTGGACCGCCGCTTCTTGGGCGGTCGCCGTGCCGTCGGAGCGGTACGCCACCCGGTCATTGTCGCGGGGGCCGATCGAGCGGGTCATGAGCAGCTCCCGGCAGCACGTTGGGGTGGCGGACGGACGTGGAGCAGGGGCCCGCCAGTGCTTGGCGGGGCCCCTGCGGGGTGTTCAGCGACCGGTCAGACCGGTCAGGTGGCGACGACGTACGGGATGAACTGCTTGGCCGTCGGGGTGGCGATCGTCGCCGGCGCGGTGGTGGTCAGGCCGGCCCCGGACGACTGCGACAGGTTCCGCTCGCCGGTCACGATCGCTGGCGCGCCGATGGTGCCCAACAGCGACGGCACCGCCCCGGCGGTGACCATGATCCCCACCCAGTAGATGCCGGTCCGGAGCACCGTGTACGGCGCCGCCAGGGCGAGGGTCTTGGTGGTGTTCGCCGCCCAGGCCGTGGAGGTCTGGTCGGCGGTCTGCGCGAGGAGGGCGCTGCTCTCGTCGTACAAGGCCAGCCAGTACGCCGTCGGGGTGGTCGCCGCGGTGGCGCCGGACCGCACGGACAGGTTGGTGATGACGTCGCCCTGCCGCAGGTAGATCGGCACGGACGTCATCACGCCGGTAGCCAGAGCGACCTGGCCGGTGTCGCCGGCCGAGTCGGTCAGGCCGGTCCGGAGCAGGTTGCGCCGGTGGAACGTTTCGGCGCTGGCCGGGTCGGCAGCGTTGAGGTGCGCGAGCGCGTCCCGGACGTTGCGTGTGTAGCCGCCGAGCTGCATGGCTCAGGCCTCCTTCGGGCCGAGGAACTTCTCGGCCAGCTGGTCGCGGGTGAGGGCCTCGGCGTCAGCCTCGGCCATGCCGACCCGGGGACTTGTGGCGTAGGCCTTCCAGTCGGCCTTGGACGCCGCCCGGGAGGGCTTGTCGTCCTCGACCTCGGCCAGCGCGGCGCCGGCTGCCTTGAGCGGCTGGCCCGCCTGGTCGACCTCGGTCACGGTGTAGCCGAGGCGCCGCTGAGCGAACAGCAGCGCCGACCGGCCGACCTGGACGCGGTGCTCGTCGCCAGCGGCCATGCCGGCGCCGTCCCGGGCGTCGTCGAACGACACCCGCGCGACACCATCGGCGAAGGACACACCGCCGACGCGGCCGGTGAAGTCCGGCCGAGGAGAGCGGATCTCGAAGTAGCGGAGTCGCATTGGCCTACCTCACTTGACCTTGATGTTGCGGAAGACGCCGCAGCTCCGGGTGGTCTTCAGCACCGCGGTTGCGGGGCCCATCTCGACCTCACCGGTCTTGACGGCACCAGCGGTGGTGAAATCGGGGTCCCACTGGTCCATGAGCGGCTTCCCGGCCACCGATGCACCGTGGAGGGCGTCGAGACCGAACCGGGCCGCGTACAGGTCGGACAGGTTGGTGATGTTCCCGCCGCCACCGCCGCCGTCGGGGTCCCGGGTCTCGACCGGGATGACGTACGACGTCTGCCCGGTCATGTCGGAGTTGACGGTGCCGAGGTCGACCAGGACGGCGCTGCCGTACCGCTCGATCAGCCGGCCCAGGTCGTCCCGGCTGGTGGTGTACAGGCCGGCGCGCTTCGCGATGGCCTTGATCCGGTTCATCAGCAGCCGATTGCCGAGGAGGGCGTCCGGCTCGCCGTTGAGCAGTGACAGGAACTCGTCGAGCTGGTCCGTCGCGGTAACGGCCTCCTCTACCGTGTCGAGGGTGGCCGGCGACCAGTCGGCGTAGAACGTGGTCGCGTTGGCGAAGTACTCCGTCACCGAGCCGGTGAGGGCAACGTCCAGGCCGTCGAAGCCGAGGACGTTGGAGGCGTGGTCGCCGAGGATGAGCTGCTCGGCGAAGGTGTTCCGGACGCCCTTGATCAGCTCGGACGTCTGGAATGCCATCTCGTCGGTCAGGCGCGGGCCCAGGTGGGCGAGCGCCCGGTCCAGGTTGTACGCCCCACCGAACGGGTAGAGGCTCGACGTGACCTGGGTGCGCTTCGCCTCGGCCGGGGTGTACTCGGTGTTGTAGGCACGGAACTGGCCACCGCGGGTCTGGGTCAGCCGGGAGTAGGTGTACGACAGGGAGCCGCCACCCACGCCAGGCGTCGCGACGTCGTCGAAGATGAACTGGTCGAGAAGCCACGAGCCGCGCCGGGTCTCGTCGATCACCGCGTACTGGGTGTCCGACGCGGCGTTGCGCATGGCGTCCGCGAGGGTGATGGTCACTGGTTGTCTCCCGGGTTGCGGGGGCGCCGGAGCGCTGGTCGGTTACTGGTCGTGCCTGCGGGCGAACGCCTCGCGGAGGTTCTTCGGGCGGCCCTCGTTGCCGGTGCCGCCGGAGTGGTCGGCGCCGCGCCTGCCCGGCCCTTGGCCCGGGGTGGCGGTGGCGGCGACCTTGGGGTTGGCCTTGACCTCTGCCTTGACCAGGTCGGCGACCTTGTCGCTGAAGTCGGCGGCGGTGCTGTCGAGGTCGCCCAGCTTGCTGAGGAACTTCTGCGAGTCGAGGAGTGCCTCGGCGTCGCCGGCGTGCTTGGCCGCGCCACTGCGTACGGCGTCGCGGGTGGCGAGCTGCTGTGCGCGCGTCTCGGCCTGCTCGGCGCGGTCCTTGAGCGCGGCGAGCTGAGTCTCGGGGTCTTCCTTGCCGTCGGCGGTGAGGCCGGCGGCCTTGAGGATCGCGGCGACGCGGTCGTCGGCGGCCTTCTTTTCCGCCCTGGCCTTCTTCTCGCCTTCGCGCGCGGCGGCGATGGTGGCCTTGGCGCGGTCGGCGTCGAAGTCGCCATCGATCTTGGGGTCCTTGCCCCCGCTGGCGGGTTTCGGGTCGGCCTCGCCGCCTGTGCCGCCTTCGGGGTTGTGGCCACCGTCGCC
>DASVVF010000869.1:0-10126 GCA_036386695.1 Catenuloplanes sp.
ATCACCTGCTGCCGTTCAAGGGGGTGGCGCATGTCGGCTACATCCCGGGCGTACACGGCCGGATCACCGGGTTGTCGAAATTGGCCAGGCTGGTCGAGGTCTTCGCCCGTCGTCCCCAGGTGCAGGAGCGGCTCACCACCCAGGTCGCCGACCTGCTGATGAGCAAGCTCGACCCCCGAGGCGTGATCACCGTCCTGGAGTGCGAACACATGTGCATGGAGATGCGCGGCATCCGCAAGGCGGGCGCCCGTACGGTCACCTCGGCGGTGCGCGGGGCCTTCCAGCACGATGCGAAGTCCCGCGCCGAGGCGATGGCCCTGATCATCCGAGGCTGAGGTGTGCCGCCGCCGCGACCGGGGACCGTACTCAGACGATCGAGCGGTACGCGTCCGCCGAGTCCACCGCCGCGCGGGCCAACGTCGCGGCCTCGTCCAACCGTGACTTCGCCTGCTCCAGCTGCGCGATGGCGTTGGTCACCGCCGGATGCACCGAGCCGATGGCGGTCAGCCGCAGTCGGGTCAGCGCCTCGTCCAACTGATCGCTGACCGCGCGGATCCCGGCGACCGCCTGCTGCGTCTGGTCGACCGACGCCGCCACGTGCACTTTGACCTCTTCGACGTTGGGCATCCAGCGTTTCTCCGTCCGGTTCGCCGAGTCAGCGCATGAGCGACAGCAGCCCGACACCCATGCAGGTCACCACGACCGGTGACAGGCAGGCGATGATGCCGACCAGCGGCGTACGGTCGACCCGACCCCCGCCGGGGTCCGGCGGGAAGACCAGTCCGATGGTCAGCCACCCCAGCCCGAACGCGGCCAGCGGCATGGTCAGCCCGCAGCCCAGCGCCAGCGCCGGCAGGGAGCCCGGTGCGGCCGCCAGGTAGAGGGCGATCTGCACCACCAGCACAACGACGGCGAACGGCCCGTACACCAGCAGGTTACGCAGCCACGGCGGCCACGCCGCGCGGGGACCGGACGGCCCGGCGGCGACGAGCGCCGCGTCCGCGGCGTCGGCCGTCGCCCGGGCCTGCCGGAGCGCGGCCATCACCGGCATCGGACCACCCGCCACGGCCACCGCGGCGGCGGACAGCTCCGCCGGCGTGGGCGTCAGCTGCGCCTCCGGTACGCCCAGGTCCGCCAGGCGGGACCGTTGCGGCGCCAGCCGGGCACGTACCCCGGTCAACTCCGCGCGGGCGGCCTGAACGGCCTGGCTTTGCGCGGCCACGTCCGAGGCCGCCGTGCGACGCACGGCGTCAAGCCGTTGGGCGGCGGCCAGATACGACGACCACGGGTCGGTCGGCCGTTCATGGTCCGACCCGGCGGTCGCCTCGACGTCGGTCATCTGGCCCGCCCCGCGCCGCGCCGCCGGCTCTGCCCCGACCCGGGTTGTTGGGCTGGGCCGGGTTGTTGTGCCGGGCCGGGTTGCTGGGCTGGGCCGGGTTGTTGGGCTGGGCCGGGTTGTTGGGCTGGGCCGGGTTGCTGGGCTGGGCGGGGTGCCGCAGTCGGGTCCGGAGACTGGGCCGGGGTTGATTGCTGGGCCGGTCCGGCGGGTGGAGTCGGGTCCGACGGCAGAGCCGGCTCGTGCTCCGGGCGGGCGAACGGCACGATCACGGTTGTCCGGTCGGCGTGCCGATCGTGGAAGAGGGCCCGGTTCGCCCGGGGCTGCCAATCGACCTGTCGACCCAGCAGCAGCGAGACATCCGGCCCGGGCACGTTCAGGAACACCATCCCGGCGACGTCCTCGCGGGCCGCGCTGCCGCCCAACTCCTCGCTGAACCGGCGTAGTCCGCGCCACCACGACAGCAGGTGCACCCCGCGCGCCGGGCCCTCGCGCAGTACCCGCTGGAGCCGGTCGCGGGGCACGGTCCCAGGGCTGAGCGCGTCCATGCCGAAGACAACGAGGTAGCCGGGGCGGTCGACGTCCAAGGCGGCCGCGAGGCCGGCCGGGTCCACCCGCTCGACCTGATGCCGCCGCCCCACCGCGGACGCCAGTGCGGCGGCGACCTCGTCGCCCTCAGCGACCAGCGAGGCGATGACGAACCGGGCGGTCCCGGCGCCGTGGTGAACGGCAATCCCCCGGGCCGCGGCGTCCAGCACCTCCGCGCCGGCGGCACTCGGGCCCAGCACGGCCAGGTGACGCCCGGGGGAGGCGTCGAACGGGAAGGCCGCCGTCGACAGGCCCACGTCGATGGCCCGGCCCACCAGGGCGGCTGGCCGGTTCGCCCGCCCCGCCAACGCCGCCTGGTAGGTCGGATCGTCGGTCAGATACTGCTGCGCGTAACCAGCGAACACCCGGGGCGGGTTGGCGTCCGCGTCCCGGGCCCGCCAGAGTCGGTGCCGCAGCTCGCGCAGCGCCGACCGGTCGGCGTGCGGGTCCGGGAAGCGGACCACCCGCTCGTGACCCCTGGTCGCCCCGCGCGGCCCACCGAGCCCGCCGGCCGTGTTCACCACCGCCGTACCCAGCGGCAGACCGGCCGCGGAGTCATTTGTCGGCTCCAGCACGTCGCCACCGCCGGGCAACGCGACCCGCACCGGGAACTGCCCGAAAATGGAATCACGCTTGGCGTACAGCGCCTCCACGCCGAGCACCGTCTGGCTCGCGAGAATCAGGTGGATGCCGTACGAGCGGCCCTTGCGGGCCAGCGACTCCAGCAGCGCCACCGCCTCCTGGGCGATGGAGTCCCCGCCGGCCAGCAGGACCTGGAACTCGTCGATGACACACAACACCCGGGGCAGCGGCCGGTGCGGGCGGGCCTCCTGGGCGCTGGCCTCGCGCAGGTCGGCGAACCGGGTCACCCCGGCCCGCTTGTACGCCACCGAGCGGCGGGTCATCTCGGTGTCCAGCTCACGGAGGACCGCCAAGCCGTACTCCCGGTCCGACTCGACACCGACCGCACGGGCGTGCGGAAGCCACGACCCGTCCCGGACGGTCGGCACGAACTCGGCGAACGAGACGCCCTCCTTGAAGTCCAGCAGGTAGCACGCCAGCTCGGCCGGGCTGTACCGGGAACCGAGCCCGTACAGAATATTGATCAGGAACGCCGTCTTGCCGGCGCCGGAACGGCCGCCCACCATCCAGTGTGGAGTCAAGTCGTTGAACCGCAGGGCCAGCGGGGTGTCTCCGTCATGACCGACGGTGGTGGTCAGTCCGTCGGCGGCGGTGTCGCTCCACACCGCGTCCGGGACCGGTAGCAGGTCACCGAGGGTCACCCGGGAACTCGACACCGAATGCGCGGCCAGTTCCTGACACACGTGCTCCACCAGCGCGGCAGGCGGATCGTCGTCCAGGAACACCGGGGCGTTCAGCCCTACCCGCGGTGGCGCTCCGTGCGGGGCCGACGTCGCGAAGGACACCCCGGGCGGGTCGCCGACCAGCGCGTGAGGGTTACGCATCCACACCATCGTGGTACGCGGGAGCGGCGCCTGGGTGGTCTCCGCGGTCAACGGCGGCGGGGGCCAACCCGCCACAACCAGGTGCAGGTTGGCCTCCGGACCCTGCTGGGCCAGCGCCGCGATGCGTACCAGATCGCCGCCCTCGGTCAATTCCGGCAAGGAGGCGATCATCAACAGCATTGTCCGGTCCCGGCGGTTGGACCGGGCCGCCGTCGGCCGGCCGGGCCGGACCCACTGCTCGGCCTCTGACAGGACGGTGCGCAGCCCAGCCCGGTCGGTGGCCGGCGGTGCCATCACACCGGCGTCCGCGAGCGCCGAAAACGGGGCGAACATGGTGCCCCCGCCCGTGCCGTCAACCGCCCGGATCAGCACCGAGCCGGCCGGCGTCGCGGCGAGCAACCGCAGCATCAGAGCCCGCAGCACGCCCGCCACCCGCGGGTCCCGCGCATCGGCGTCGAAGGTCAGATGCGCCGACCCGAGCAGCGGCACGATGACCGGGAACCGGGCGTCGTCGAGCGGCTGGGCCATCCCCAACCGGACGAAATGCGGCGGATGGGAACCGCCCAGCGGGGTCGAGGCCGACTGCGCGTCGAGCGGGGCACCCAGCCAGCCGGGCACCAGCGCACCGGCCGCCACCCGCAACCGTTCGACGAGTGTGACCTGCTCACGGGGGTCGGCCGCGCCGGGGCTGGTCGCCTCCAGCGCACCGGCCGCCACCGCTACCGTCGCCGCCGCCTGGCGGTGCAGCGCGGCCGCCTGACTGGTCTGCGCCTTGGAGCCGGCCACCGCTCACCTCCTTGTGGACTTCGAACCGTATCCCAGTCGGCCCGGTAGTTCAGTAACCGTCCCGGCCAGGTCGGTCACGGTAGACCACGATGGTGGTCACCGCCGACCCGAACGGGGTCCCCCGGCCACCCGCGGCCGGTCCGCAATGGTCGGTCCGACCCACACCGACCCCCTTGCAGGACCACGCCCGGTAACGTTCGGCAGGCCGCGCGCGATGCCACCGGGGTGGCTCCGCCGTTACGCTCGACTGGTGGAGAAGCCACCTCAGCAGCGCCAGCCCATGCCCGGTGAGACGGCAACGGCTCCGCCCGGTGTCCCGGTCCCGGCCGACCGGTCGGTGCCCCGCGGCCGTCGGCTGCGCCTGTTCCTCGCGGTGGCCGCCGGGATGACCGCGCTGCTGTGCCTGGGCGGGGTCGGGGTCGCCGTCCTGCTGTACGACGACGCCACGAAAATCGACCGCAGCGCCCCGGACGTGGTCGTCTCCAGTTATCTTCGGGCCCACCTCGTCGCCCGTGACGACAAGGCGGCGGATCTGCTGACCTGTGCAGAGCCCGACCTCGCCGCGATGCGGGAGTTTCGCAGCGACATCGAGTCGCGGGAGGCTCAGTTCTCTGCGCACATCACCGTTAACTGGGGCCGGCTGGCGGTGCAGCAATCGGGCGGAAGTGCCACGGTCAACACCGAGGTTGTCCGGAGCTTGGATGGCGGGGCGGAGCGCAGCATAACGACGTGGAGTATCCGCGTGGTGGACGAGGATGGTTGGCGGGTGTGTTCGGCCGCCAAGGTTGGCTGAGGGCTACTCCACCCACAGCAGGTGCACGGGCACTTCCAGGGTCTTGGGGGTCTGCCCGCTCCAGGCCCAGCGGTACCAGTCCAGCTCCGCGGCGACCCGTACGCAGATGTCACCGTCCGCGCTGGTGTGCAGTTCGGTGACCGAGCGCAGGTCGCGTCGTTCCCGCCCGTCGACGAGTTGGACCACCCGCCGTCCGGTGAGGGCCACCGCGTCGACCACGGCGACCGGTGGTCGGCCGGGCGGCGCATCCAGCGAGACCAGCCGGGACACCACGTCGCTGCCGTGCGTCGCGCCCCCGACGGACACCGGGCCCACCACCTCGGCCCACACCCGCTCCACTGGCACGAGTGGCGCGAAGACCTCCACCTGTTCGGCTTCGGCGCGGTACCACTCCTGTTCGGGCATCACGGGTACGTACGTCCGGCTGCCCTGGACGATCTTCTCGTCGGCGCGCAGGTCGGTGCGCCAGCCGAGTCCGGGCAGACCGACCACGACCCGCCTGCCACGAAGCGACTCGACCAGGGGGGCCGGGGTGGCCACCACCGCGCGCGGTGGCTTCGGCGGCCAGTCCGGCTCGCCGGCGAACGGGTCGGGCATCGGGTCCCGGCTCATGCCGCGCCGCCCAACGGCGCACCCTGATCGGCCATGAACTGCACGGGGTTGACCGCCCCGGCGCTCGAGCCGTCGTTGTTCAGGTGCACCTCGAAGTGCAGGTGGGGCCCGGAGGAGTCGCCGCTGGTCCCGATCCGGCCGATCACCTGGCCGGCGGTGACCGACTGGCCGACCCGTACGGAGGGCCGCTCGACCATGTGGCAGTACCGGGTCATCACGTTGCTGGCGTGCAGGATCTCCACGTACCAGCCACAGCCGCCCTTGCCCGGATAGCCGTCGTTGTTGCAGGTGTACCGCTTGCTGCGGTCGATGTCGCACGCCGCCGTGGTCACCACGCCACTGGTGGCGGCCCAGATCTTGGTGTAGCGGGCGGCGGCGATGTCGACGCCGTGATGGTCCGGCCGGCTGCTGCTCCGGAAGGCGGATCCCACGCTGCCGGGAATCGGCACCGTCCACCCTGAGGCGGCGATCTGCCCGGCCACCGCGCACACGGCGGTCACCGACTCACCCACCGCGCGGGCGGCGCCGTCAGCGAGCAGGTTGACGATGTGGGTCGCCAACCGCTCATGCTTGGCGTACGCGTTCGGGTAGGCACTGATCTGCACCTTCTGTGCGGCGTCGGTGAGGGCCATCTTCTCCCAGCCGGTGACTTCCTTCAGCTTCTGGTAGAACTTGGTCGCCGCGTACACCGGGTCGCGCACCTGGGCCGGAGTGCCCCAGCCGGCGCTCGGCCGTTGCTGGAACAGGCCCAGCGAGTCGTGGTCGTTGCGGGTGCCGAGATGGCCCAGGTTGGTCAACCGGGACTCCTGCATCGCCGTGGCCACCGCGATCACCCACCCGCGCGGTGGCACGTCAAGGTCGGCGCCGACCTTGATGATTATCGCCGCGTTGCGGACCTGGGCGGCGCCGTACGGGCTGATCCGGGGCAGCTTGCTGTCCGGGTCGACCGGACCGCCCTTGCCGCAGCCGAACGCCGCGTTGACGCTGTTGTCGTCGCCGTCACCGAACCCGCCCAGGAGAATGGCGCTGACGGTGCCACCGCAGCACAGCAACGTCAGCGCGGCGACAATCGCGATCACCAGCACGACCCGGCGCGCCGGCCCCCGGCGGCGCAGGCCGGCGTCGAGTTTGCCGACCCCGGTCATGCCCGCTCCCAGTCCACCCCGTCGACCAGCCAGCGTCCCTCCGGCGCGACGAGCCGTAACCGCAGCTGACCCGAGTCGACCGTGACGGCGGCCTCCACCACGCCCGCCGACAGCGGCACCACGTTCGGTCTGCCGATGATCCGCTGGGCCGGCACCCCGGCCGGATCCACCCCGGACAACCGCTCCGCCAGCCCCTCGGTGGCGTGCGGGAGCAGCCGGCCGTACCACTCGTCGGCCCGGACGTCACGGTGGTCGACCCAGGCGGACGCGAAGGCGTACGCCACCGCCTCGGGGGCCGCCCCGCCCGGGCTGGTAAGCGGCGGCGGCGGCGCGGCCGGCGAGAGGATGCTGTCGTCACCGTGCGGCTCGATGCCGCCGTCCCGCGACGCCGAACTGCTGGCGGCGTCCGGCTCCCTGACCGGACCGGAATCCACCTGGGCGGTGCCGGGTCCGCCGAACACCCGCCCGAGCCCCACGGCCGCGACCACCATGAGCGCCAGCACCAGGGCCACTCCCCACCGGGACCGGAAGATCTGCTTCGTCAGCAGTTCCGCCGTCCGCCGTCCGGCGCTCACCGCGCCTCGCTGCGCACCCGCGGCGTGGGCGGTGCGGTGGTCGTCTCACCGGTTTCCGGCCGGTAGATCGCGTAGGAGGTGGGCGTCTCCGGGACGTCCGGCTCGGTCCACTGGGCGCCCCGGCCGGGCCGGGTCGGCGCCGGCTTCGCGGCGGGCGGGGTGGCGCCGGCAACGGTCGCCGGTTCGACCCGCTCGGTTCCATCCGGGCGGGCCGCCGGCGCGGCGGAACCCGAGTTGGTCCCGCCGATGGCCGGCTGCTGTTGCTGCGGGCGGCCGTGGGCCGGGTCCTCCAGCCGCGCCTCGGGCCGCAGAGTGGTCTGTTCCACGTACACCTGGCGGCGTTTGCCGACCTGCGGTTCCAGGGTGCCGCCCGGCTCCACGACGTTGAGCCGGGCCGCGTCCTGCATGTCACGGAAGAACCGGCGGTGCCACGAGCCCGCCGAGGTCACCGCCGCGCTGCCGTCCTTGCCGCCCAGTTGGGTGATCCGCCGGTACGGCCGCAGCAGCAGCCAGCCGACCACACCGCACAGCCACACCAGCACCACCTGCAACCAGCCGGGCAGGGTGCCGGTGTTCATCACCAGGTCGACCGCGAAGAGGTAGATCGCCGCCCCGGTGCCGAAAATGGCGATGTTGAACACCGCCGCGACCACCGCGTTCGCCAACCGGCGCAGCCCCGCACTGGCGGGGCGCATCAGGCCGACCGTGCCCAGGATCGGGGCGGCGATCACCGCCCACCGGAAGATCAGGAACCCTAGGAGGACCAGCACCGACGCGGTCAGGTCGAACATGGCGAAGAGCGCGGCGGCCAGGGCGGCGATGAAGCCGGCGCCGACCCGGTCCATGCCGTTGATGCCCTGCAGGTACTCGTACGCCTCCGGGTCCTCCGTCTTGATCTGCTCCGCCACGGTCATCCACTGCTGCTTTTTCGCGGCGATGGTCGCCTGGCGGTCCGCATTGTTGCTACGCATCCGCTCGGCGTCCAGCCACGACAACGACTTGGCGTCGTAGAGGGCCCGGCCGTACTTCTTGGCGGTCTCACTGTCGGCCGACCCGAGCAGCCCCCGCAACCAGTTCCGGTAGAGCATCGTCTCGGTGACCGTGTCGCTGGATCGGACGGCCGGTGGGCGGTTGTCCTGACAGGCTTTCGGGTCACCGAGGCGGCATTGAGATGGCGGCGTGTCCTGGCTGCGCGGGCCGATGGCGTCGTGGACCACCCCCAGCGTGCCGATCAGGGTGGAGTCGGCGATGTTGGCCGACTTGACCGGCCAGGCGGCCAGCGCGGTGACCGCCACCATCACCAGCAGCGCCCAACCGGCGGTGGTCATGGCGTTGCCCATGTCGGACTGCCGGGACCGCCAGATCAGGTAGAGCCCGATCACGCAGAGGGTCAACACCCCGAAGACGCTGAACACCTTCTTGTAGACGGCCGTGGTGGCCTGGTCGACCAGCGGGTCCGCCCAACCCCACATGGTCTCCGGGCTCCAGGCCCGCTCGCGCAGCGCGTTGGAGGCCCCGATGATCGCGGTGGCCACCATGAACTCGCCGTTGGCCAGCGTCGTCTCGAACTTGTACTCCGGTGCGATGAGCGGGCCCATGCAGCCGCCCTCAAGGTCGTACGTGGTGTAGCTGTAGCCGGCGTAGCCGTACTGGCTGTAGTGGCCCTGTGGTCCGGGCTTGCGGGACGACTCGGGTCGCTCGGCGAACCAGCCGGCCAGGCCGGAGTCCGGTGCGCTCGGGGTGGGGGCGTTGAGGCACTCGGCCCGGGCCGTACCGACCTTTGTCAGCCGGCGGACGCAGTCGCGGAAGTCGCCCTGCCATTCCTCGGTGCTGCACGCCCCGTCGGGTGCCCGGGCCGGCAGCACCGTGGCCGGACCGCCCAGGGCGGGCAGCGCGGTGTGGTCGAGCGCGGGCAGCGCGGTGTGGTCGAGGGCGGGCAGCGCGGTGCCGTGCAGCGTCGATGCGGCCGGTGGGGTGGCGGCGGCCGGCGTGGTCAGTGGCCAGGACACGGTGGCAGCGGCGGCGATCAGCAGCGCCAGCAGCAACGCCGCACGCCGGGCTCCGGCCGGAGGGCCCGTCCTGGCCATGTCACACCTCCGCGTCGGACGAGGGCAGCGAGATGGTCGTGGGTCCGGGCTTGGCCGCCGCCGGCGTGGTGTCGAGGCGGTCAAGCAGTCCCTCGACGTACGAGACGTCGACACGTACCTTCTGGATCCGGCCGTCGACGTCGCGCATCACGAACTCGCGGAAACCCAACCGGGTCGACGACGAGGTGTCGATGTTGGACAGTGACGCCAGGGTGGCCTCGTAGCCGTCGTGGACCGGCACCCGCAACAGCCGCAACGCCTCCGAGGCGATCTCCTGATCCTCGGCGATCCGGCCGACGAAGACGGTGGAGACCAGGTTCTGAACGTCGAGTCCGAGGATGTCGCGCGGGTTCTGCGAGGCGACCAGGGCGGCGAGGTTCCACTTGCGCGAGTCGCGGGCCAGCCGGACCAGGAACGAGCGCCCGGAGCGCCACCCTTCCATGAAGTGGGCCTCGTCGAGGCCGACCATCTTGCGCGACGACATCGAGCCGCCGTAGCAGCGACGGACCGCCAACCGGTGGGCGGTGTGCAGCATCGGCAGCGCCAGCGACTCCTCCGCCGACCAGTACTCGCGCTCGATCTTCAGGTCGGGCAACCGCAGGCCGGCCATGGTGATCACGGTCAGGGCCGCGTCGGCGCCCAGCAGATGCGGCGGCGGCGAACCGAAGAACAGCAGGGCCAACGGCATCTCGGCGGTGTCCAGGAGCAGGTTGGCGAGTTCCTTGCCGTGGTCGTCGT
>DASVVF010000870.1:0-2937 GCA_036386695.1 Catenuloplanes sp.
AAGCTGAAGATCCGGCCCACCTTCGCCGGGTCGCTCGCGGCCAGGTCGAAGCCCGCGAACAGCGGCACCACCGCCAGCCCCTGCATGGCCGCGCCCAGGTTGCCGCGCACCATGCTGGCCAGTCGGTTGGCCTTGCCGTCGAGGGACAGCACCGCACCCTCGATCTTCTCGTAGTGCTCAAGCTCCACCTGGAACAGTCGCATCAGCTCGATGCCGACACCCGCCGTGCCGGCGATGCCGATCAACGAGTACGCGTCGGCCGGGTGCACCTTCTGGATGTCCCGGCTGGCGATCAGGTTGCCCATGGTGGCCCGGCGGTCGCCGGCCATCACCACTCCGTTGGCGCAGGCGATCGCCACGATGGTGGTGCCGTGCGGGGCGATGTCCGCGGCCAGGCCCGGCGGCAGCGGCCGGCGTCCGGGCAGCAGTTCCGGGGCGGCGTAGCTCAGGAACTGCGAGAAGGAGGACGTCCCCGCGTTGGTGAACACATCTGGTAGACGCCCGGATGGATCAAAACCCGCTGCCACGTGGTTCCCTTCAGGTACGTGATCGCTTCGGCGAGGTAGCCCGGGTCGTCCCCGAACTGCCCCAGCCCGCCGGTGCAGTTGAAGCACAATATCCCGCGCGCCCGGCCGGCGCGATGATCGTGGTCGAGGTGTTCCGGATCAGCTGGCGGCTGCCGTGGTGGTGCGCGACGCTGGCCGGCGCACTGCTCGTGGCAGCGGACACCGGCCATCCGGACGCCGTGGGGCGCGGCGATGGACCGCCGACGGCGGGGGCCGCCGACCCCCAGGGGCGCTCGGTGAGGTCCGACTCCGGATCGGCCAAACCAGGCTACTGGCCGCCTTTTTGTACATACCCCCGGACAAATTCCTCGGCGTTTTCTTCCAGGACGGAGTCGATCTCGTCGAGCAGGTCGTCGACGTCCTCGGTGATCTCGGCGTGCCGCTCGGCGACCTCGGGGCTCGCCTCGGTGGCGACCGCCTCGACCTCTTCCTCACGGCGCGCCTTACCGGACTGTGACTGACCGCCGGTGTCTCGGGTAGCCATCCCTGTGCCTCCTGAACGTGGGCCGTCCCCGACGTGGGAACCCAACATCGGGTTGGTCAAAACCTACCTCGCCGGTGCGACGTGACGGCCCCCGCCGCCGGGCTTTCTGCCCGCGCGGCGCGCGGCTCAGCGCCCGGTGATGACCTCGAGCAGGTCCTTGGCGCTGGGACACTTGTCGAACAGTGCGCCGACGTGCTTCCTGGTGCCCCGTTCGGGTTCCATCATGGGGACCCGGACCAACGACTCCCGGCCCACGTCGAAGATGACCGAGTCCCAACTGGCGGCGACCACCTCGGAGGCGTATTGGGCCAGGCAGCGGCCGCGGAAGTACGCCCGGGTGTCCTCCGGCGGCTCGACCATCGCCCGGCGGGTCTGGTCGTCGTCGAGCAGCCGCCGCATCGATCCGCGCGCCACCAACCGGTGGTAGAGGCCCTTTTCCGGCCGCACGTCGGAGTACTGCAGGTCGACCAGTTGCAGCTTGTGGGCGGACCAGCCGAGGCTCTCGCGCTCCCGGTAGCCCTCCAGCAGCCGCAGCTTGGCGACCCAGTCCAACTCGTCGGCGCAGAGCATGGGGTCGCGGCCCAGTCGGGTCAGCACGCCTTCCCAGCGCTCGAGCACATCGACGGTGTCGGCGTCCACATCGGCGCCGTACCGCTGCTCGACAAAGGCCTTGGCCCGCTCGTAGTACGCCCACTGCAGGTCCAGCGCGGTGAGCCGGCGACCGTCACGCAGCCGGATCAGGTGGCCCAGGGACGGGTCGTGGCTGATCGCCTTGAGCTCGGACACCGGGTCGGCGATGCCCAGTTCGGCCGTCAGCGCCTTCTCCTCGATCATGGTCAGGATCAGCGCGGTGGTGCCCACCTTGAGGTAGGTGGAGATCTCGGAGAGGTTTGCGTCGCCGATGATGACGTGCAGCCGGCGGTACTTGTCCGCGTCGGAGTGCGGTTCGTCGCGGGTGTTGATGATGGGGCGCTTGAGAGTGGTCTCCAGGCCCACCTCGACCTCGAAGAAGTCGGCGCGCTGGGAGATCTGGAAACCGGCGGTGGAGCCGTCCTGCCCGATGCCGACCCGGCCGGCACCGGTGAAGATCTGCCGGGTGACGAAGAACGGGGTCAGGTGCGCGACGATGTCCGCGAACGGGGTCTGCCGGCGCATCAGGTAGTTCTCGTGGGCGCCGTAGCTGGCACCTTTGTTGTCGGTGTTGTTCTTGTAGAGGTGGATCGGGTAGGTGCCGGGGATGCTGGCGGCCCGCCGGGACGCCTCGGCCATCACCCGCTCGCCGGCCTTGTCCCAGCGCACGATGTCCAGCGGGTTGGTGCATTCCGGGGTGCTGTACTCCGGGTGGGCGTGGTCGACGTAGAGCCGGGCCCCGTTGGTCAGTATCACGTTCGCCAGGCCGAGGTCCTCGTCGGCGAGAGCGTCCGCAGGGTCGTACGCGGCACCGCTGTAGGTGAAGCCGCGGGCGTCGCGCAGCGGCGACTCCTCCTCGTAGTCCCAGCGGGCACGGCCACCGCGGGTGAGTTCGGGACGGGCGCCGTACGCGTTGACCACCTGGGAGGAGGTGACCATCGGGTTGGCCCCGGGCTGCCCCGGGACCGAGATGCCGTACTCGACTTCGGTGCCCATGATCCGCCGTACACTCATACTCCGCCTCGCTCCGCTCGCCGATGTAACGAGCCTAGACCGCTGGGGCGGAAAACTCGCCCCGGGTCACGCGACGATGCCACGGTGCGTGTCCGCGCGGTTACATCACCACCGTCCCTTTTCCCCCCCGGGCGGTCCCGGCCGCCGGAACCGCGACCGTCGGGCCCAGGGACGGGGTAGCCGGCCTACCCGGCGGCGGAGCGGGCCGCCTGCCGTGGCCGCGGTCGACCGGTGCGGGCACCG
>DASVVF010000871.1:0-5362 GCA_036386695.1 Catenuloplanes sp.
TCGACTGGGCCAAGGCGTTGACCTGGCTGAAGGCCCGCACCGGCGCTGACCTCGCCCCCGAACAGGAACAAGCGGTCCGGCTGGCGCTCACGTCGAAGGTCGCGGTGCTGACCGGCGGACCCGGCTGCGGCAAGAGCTTCACGGTACGCTCCGTCGTCGAGCTCGCCGCCGCGAAGAAGGCCAAGGTTTCCCTCGTCGCCCCGACCGGCCGCGCCGCGAAGCGGCTGGCCGAGTTGACCGGGCACCCCGCCGCCACCGTGCACCGGCTGCTGCAACTGCGCCCCGGCGGCGAAGCGACCTTCGACCGCGACAACCCCCTCGACGTCGACCTGCTCGTGGTCGACGAGGCCTCGATGCTCGACCTGATCCTGGCCAACAAACTCGTCAAGGCCGTCCCACCCGGAGCGCACCTGCTGCTCGTCGGCGACGTCGACCAACTCCCCTCCGTCGGCGCCGGGGAAGTGCTGCGCGACCTGCTCACCGCATCGGCGATCCCCCGAGTGCGGCTGACGCGGATCTTCCGCCAGGCCGCGGAGTCCGGGGTGGTCACCAACGCCCACCGCATCAACGCCGGCAAGCCACCGCTGCTGCAGGACATGACCGACTTCTTCCTGTTCGCCTGCGACGACACCGACGCCGCGGCTGCCCTGACCGTCGATGTGACGTGCACCCGCATCCCCGCGAAGTTCGGCCTGGACCCGCGCCGCGACGTGCAGATCCTCACCCCGATGCACCGCGGACCCGCCGGCGCCGGGGCACTCAACACCCTGCTACAGCAACGGCTCACCCCCGGCCGCGATGGGCAACCCGAACGCCGCGCCGGCGGCCGGGTGTTCCGGGTCGGCGACAAGGTCACCCAGATCCGCAACAACTACGACAAGGGCGCCGCCGGGGTGTTCAACGGCACCGTCGGCGTGGTCACCGCCCTGTCGACGGAGGACCAGACCCTCACCGTGCGCACCGACGAGGACGAACACATCGAGTACGACTTTGACGAACTCGACGAACTCGCCCACGCCTACGCGATGACCATCCACCGCTCCCAGGGCTCGGAGTACCCCGCCGTGGTCGTCCCGCTGACCACCAGCGCGTGGATGATGTTGCAGCGCAACCTGCTCTACACCGCCGTGACCCGCGCCAAGAGGCTCGTTGTCCTCGTCGGCTCCCGCCGCGCGCTGGCCGCCGCGGTCCGCACCGTCGGCGCCGGCCGCCGACACACCGCCCTCGACCACCGCCTGTCGAGCTGACCGCCTCCCACAGCTATCGCCCGGCGTTCAGGGTGGTTTCGGCACCTTGATCGGGCGCCGGCAGGGCAGCGACAATCAATACAATTCGTCCACGCCTATCTCGTGCATGGTGCCGTCCGCACCCATGCGGTACCGGCGCGGCGGCGCCATGCGGCTCATCGCCTCACGCAAGGCGGTGTCACGTTCCTCCTGCTCCCGACCGGTCGGATCAGCGACCCGGAAGCCGAAGAGAGGCACGGTCCGGGCGTCGACATCGTCGGGCCGCGGGCGGCCCTCGATGATGAAGCCGAATAGGGCGCGTAGCGCCTCCTCGCCGAGATCCAGCGGATGGAACGGCAACGGATAGGGCCCCTGACCGGGAAGTACCGACGTGACCGGGTGCTCGCCCGCCCAGTACGCCCGCTCGAACGGGTACGGCTCGCCGAGGTTCTCCACGATCCCGGTGTCCGGTGACAGGCTCAGCGAGCGGACCAGCTGCCCGTCTTCCCACACGGCGAACGTCAGCGCGTCAACGACCGAGTGCATCGAGTGCAACAGGACCCGCCGGCCCGCCGCTTCCGCGAGCACATGATCAGGCAACCTGGACGGATTTTCCGCGACGAGGCGCCAGTCGCATAGCACGACCGCGCCGGGCAGCACCGTCGCGAACGCGACATCATCAGGCGGACAGCAGTCCTCGAACAGCGTTCCCCCCGGGATCGGCGTCACCTCGTATCCGGGTGACAGCCGTCGCACGACCGCTTCAGCCTCACCAGCGCCGGACCGCTCGCTCTCGGTCGGCAACTGCCCGGCGACCTGCGACCGTCCGGCCTGCCTGAGCGCCGTCGGCAGATCGTCGTCGACAAACGCCAGCAACGCCGTCTTCGCACCCATCCGAATTCCCGCCCTTCCGCCGCCGAATCGCCGCGATGCTAACCGACCACGACGACCGCCGTTGACCGTAGCGGGACATCAGCCCGACCGGTGGGCCCGCGCCAGGCCATCGAGGATGAGGTCCAGCCCGAAGAGATACTCGTCGCCGTAGTCGTAGTCGGGCCGCAGCACGTGCTGCACGGTCAGCTCGGCGAGGTGGGGATACTCCTCGGCGGGAAAACGCGCGAGGAACGCCTGCGCCATCTCCGCGGTCTCCTCCGCGGTGTCGAACGGCAGGCTGCGCTCCTGCAGCGCGAACCCGTAGATGTAGCTGTCCAGCGCGCAGTAGGCGTGCGCGGCCAGCGCGACGGAGAACCCCGCGTTGCGCAGCACCCCGAGCACCGCGTTGTGGTGGCGCAGGGTGGCCGGCCCCGGCGCCGAGCGGGACTCCATCAAGCCGATCGCCCACCGGTGGCGGGCCAGCACCTCGCGCATGGACACCGCCCGGCCGCGCATGGCCGACATCCAGTCGATGTCGCCGGACGGCAGCCGCACTTCGGCGAAGACCCCGTCGATCATGCCGTCGAGCAGGTCTACCTTGTTGGCCACGTGGTTGTACAGCGACATCGCCTCGACGCCGACCCGCTCGCCGAGCTTGCGCATGGTCAGCGAGTCGATCCCGTTCTCGTCGGCCAGCGCGATGGCGGCCAGCATCACCCGTTCCCGGCTCAGCCTGGCCTTCGGCTCCGGGCGCGGACCGGCACGTCGCGTCATTCTGCGTCCTCCCGCACAACGCCGTGACTTACTTACACCGTAAGGGTACACCTTACATCGTAAGCACAGCCCCCCACCCCACTGCGATGGAGCCAACGATCAAGACCCACAAGCGCACCCGACCTGGCGAAGCCCCGCCCGTGGCACCCGGCGCGACGACGATGGCCGCGATGGTCAGGACCGGTACGGCGGTCTCCCGGCTGGGAACGTGGCTGCTGGTCGCGTTCCTGGGCTTGGGCGGTGACCCCGGTGGGACAGCGACGGTGGCGGTGAGTTCGGGCGCGGTGGCGGTGGCGGTGAGTTCGGGCGCGGGCGCTGCTCAGCGTTCCAGGGTGACGGCGAGGCCCTGCCCGACGCCGACGCACAACGCGGCCACGCCGAAGCCGGAGCCGGCGGCGGCGAGCTGGTGGGCCAGCGACCCGGCGAGCCGGGCGCCGGAGCAGCCCAGGGGATGACCGATGGCGATGGCGCCGCCGAGCGGGTTGACCACCTCGGCGTCGAGTTCCGGCCACTCGGCGAGGCAGGCGAGCGCCTGCGCGGCGAAGGCTTCGTTGAGCTCCAGCACGGTGACGTCGCGGTGGCCGCGGCCGGACTTGCGCAGTGCCCGGTTGACCGCTTCGACCGGCCCGACGCCGAAGAACTGCGGTGGCACCGCGGCGACCCCGGTCGCCACGACCCTGGCGAGTGGTTCGGCGCCCAGGTCGGCCAGCCCGGCCGCGTCGGTGAGCAGCAGGGCAGCCGCACCGTCGGACAGCTGTGAGGCGTTGCCGGCGGTGACCACGCCGTCGGGGCGGAACGACGGCTTCAGCCGGGCCAGCGAGTGCGGGCTGACCCCGTCCCGGATGCCTTCGTCGCGCACCAGCTCGGCGCCGCCGACCTGCACCAGGCCGGCCTCGTACCGGCCGTCGGCCCAGGCGCCGGCGGCGAGGGTGTGGCTGCGGGCGGCGAACCCGTCCGACGCCTCCCGCGTGATCTTGTATCGCTCGGCGAGCTGTTCGGTCGCCTCGCCGAGGTTCACCGTCCACTCGGGGGGCATGTCGGGGTTGGTCATCCGCCAGCCCAAGGTGGTGGAGTGCAGCTCGGCGTTGCCCGCCGGGAACGCCCGCTCCGTCTTGGGCAGCACCCACGGCGCCCGGGTCATCGACTCCACGCCGCCGACCAGCATGATCGAGGCGTCGCCGACGGCGATGGCCCGCGCGGCCGTGACCAGCGCGTCCAGCCCGGAGGCGCAGAGCCGGTTGACGGTCAAGCCGGGCACACTGGCCGGCAGGCCGGCCAGCAGGGCGGCCATCCGCGCCACGTTGCGGTTGTCCTCGCCGGCCTGGTTGGCGGCGCCGAGACAGACCTCGTCGATCCGGGCCGGGTCCAGCGCCGACTGCCGGGCGAGCAGGGCCCTGATGACCACCGCGGCGAGGTCGTCGGGGCGCACCGCGGACAGCGCCCCGCCGAACCGGCCCACCGGCGTGCGTACCGCGTCGACGACGTACACCTCACGGCCCTGCATGGTGCGCCTCCCTCAGTCGTGCGGTGCGGCTCGCGCAGCGCGGCCAACTCACCGTCGGACGGTGCCGGCGTCGTGGCCACCTCGGCGACGACCCGCGGCGGCCAGCCGGTGGCCGCGAGCACCTCATCCACCATGACACCCGGGATGGACCGCGCCCAGCGTCAGCTCCCGGGGTCGCGGGTCGGGGGGCCGGCACCCGTGATCACCTTGCCTGCGGGGGGCTCCGGCCCCCCGAGCGCTGTGCTCGGGGGGCCGGAGGGCGTCGCGTGTCGGCGGGTTACGGGTTGCTGGTGCGGTAGGCGCGCAGGATGGTCTGGTCGACGCTGTTGCCGGCGGTGTCGGTGCTCTTCGCCCGCAGTGAGGCGAATCCGGCGGTGCCGGGGTGGGTGACGGTGGCCGTCCAGGTGGTCCCGGCGACCCTCTTCAGGGTCGCGGGCTGCCAGGTGCGGCCGTCGTCGTAGGAAACGTCGACGGTCAGGGTGGTGACCGCGTGAGCCGGCGCGCCGGGTTGGCGTTGCACCGTGACCGGGATCGTGAAGGTCGTCCCGGCGGGTGCGGCGTTGTCGCCGTCAAGTGTCGGGGTGTAGCGCACCGCCGACAGCGGCAGTTTCGTGGGCTTCGTCGGGTCGGTGTGCGCCGAGCGGAACGTGAAGACGCTCCTGACCTGGGTGGACAGGCCGCCGAACCCGCCGGTGACGGAGCTTTCCAGCCGGTAGTCGGCCGCCTCGGCCGGCACGTCACCTCGCCAGCCGAAGAACTCGCTGCTGCTGACCAGTTCGCCGTTGCGATACAGCTTCGTCTCGGGCTGGAGGAAGCCGCCGTAGTAGAAGATGCTGGCGTGCCCGTCGGCGTCGGTGAGCAGCGGCATCGCGCCGGAGAGCCGGTCGCCGACCCGCGACCCCCACAACGTGGGGGTGTGGGTCGCGGGGAAGCCCGGGCCGAAGGGCCCGGAGCCGTACCGCTCGGTGTACGTCCTGCCGGCCCG
>DASVVF010000872.1:0-1615 GCA_036386695.1 Catenuloplanes sp.
CCGCCCGGTGTGCCCGAGTCGGCACAGATCGCGCTTCAGTCGGCACAGACCGCCTGGACCGTCACCGACCACGGGTTGTTGTAAGGGCCGGTCTCCCGGACCGTGATCTCAGCCGTGGTGAGCTGCGGGCGGGGGTTCAACGTCGCGATGGCGGCATTTCCGAGGGCACCGTTGACCCAACCACCGACGCCGTGCACCTGGGTCGTCCCGCCGCAGACCGGCGTCGACTCGGTCTTCGGGCTGATCGGATTGACGGCACTGGTCCACTGGGTCAGGGTCATGTTCGGGGCCGGCTCGCCGCAGATGACATGGGTGTCGAGCCCCCAACTGCCGCCGAACCCGTTGTAGGTGTAGGCGTCCACCGAGCCGATCTTCAGGGCCGGCTCGTACCGGACCTCGTCGATGGCGACCTGGCCGAAGCCGGCGCTGAGCGCGTAGCCGATGCCGTACGTCTGCGTGGTGCCGGGACAGGTCACGTCGACCCCCTTGAAGAACCCGACGCTGGCCGCCGCGGAGTTGCTGACCAGCTGCAGGTTCAGCGGTGCCTGCGCGGCCGGCACGCAGATGCCCCAGACGACCAGCTCCCACGGGGTGTTCACCGGCGTGTCCTCGACCGCCGTGGCGGTCACCGAGTCGGTGGTCAGGTCGGGGACGAGCCGGGTGAGGAGCACCTCGCCCTGCCCGTCCACGACGTTGGCGCCCATCCCGACGAGCACGTCGGTGCCACCGCAGGCCACCGTGACGATCTTGGGCGAGGTGGCGTTCGCCGGGCTGACGATCTGCACCCGCTGGGGGTTGGCGGCGGCCTGGGCCGGGGCGGCCGGTGCGAGCAGCGTGGTCGCCAGCAGCGCGACGAACGTCGCGCCGAGCCGGCCGCGGTTGCGAAACTTGATCATTTTCGTTGTCCCTTCGCTTCCACCGCCTGGGCCGGTGGTGGTCTGGCCCTGAAGGTTCCGCACCGCTGTCACGGTCGCGTCAGGGTCCGCTCACGCGGGGCCCGCGGCGTTCGACCGGACAGACCGGGCCGGTCGCTTCAGCGAAGACCGACGAACGGGTGCCGGGGCGCCGGGTGAGGCGATCCCGACCCGGTCAGGGCACACCACACCACCATCCCCTGCCGGTAAGGCCGGGCGGGGTTGCGGGTCGGCACCGGGTACGCCTGGACCGCTACGGCCAACTCGCCGGCGCGCTGCTCGGCTTCGCCATCGCCATGACCGTCAACCTGGCCACCGACGACTTCGGCTCCCCCGGGACGGTCGCCGCGCTGATGGCCACGGCCGTCCTGGCGTCCCGTACCGCCCGCGGCGGCCGCGGTGATGTACGGGAATAACGACAGCGTCAGGCATGTCGGCGACCCTGTCGATCCGGGCAGCGCCACGAAGCCCGGTGCGGCGACCGCACTGGACCCCCTTCCCGGAACGCGCACGAGCCGCCCCACGGGGTCAGGCCCGGTCCAGTCGTTCCGGTGCACCGTCGAGCGGGTCCGCCGTCAGGATGACGGGCGACGCGAGCTGTTCGACGTAGGCGCCCTCATCGAACCGGAACGGCCCCAGCGGCAGGACACCCCACTGCTCCCGGTGCGGCTGGCGGAACGCGGACCACGTCACCAGGCCGG
>DASVVF010000873.1:0-10903 GCA_036386695.1 Catenuloplanes sp.
CACGGTGACCGCGAACGGCGCGTCAAGAAAGACGGAGAAGTCCCAGAACTCCACCAGCTCGTCACGGTGCAGGAACAGCCCGTCGACGATGAGTACCGTGCCAGGCGCCGCGGTCCGCCACGCAAGATCCAGGACCTCGTCTGTCCGAAGATCGTGGGCAGCAGGGCGGTAACGGCGTGAGCCCCCGGGACCGAACGGCTCCAGCACGTTGTGGACGAGGGCTTCGTAGTCGTAGCTGTCGAGCCAGAAGCCTTCCGGCGAATCCCGGCCCCGGCTATGCCGCACAGCTCGACGGTGATGAAAGTCGTCCGCCGACACGTGTACGACATCACGTCCCCGGCCGCTCAGCAACGCGGCCAACTCGCCGGCGAACGTCGACTTACCCGCCCCATCGACCCCGTCAACGGCCACCCGTGCGCACTGCGGCGCGTGGAACGTCGGAACCATGTCAGCGACATCGTCAAGCAATTGCCCCCGCACGACGCCCACGCCGGTCCTCCATCCATGACCGGAAGCCAAACACGCTTCACGGATCGAGGAAGTCATTTTGGCAGATGCCTCGCATCAGATCCACTGAGCCAGCATCAGCTTCACCGGGTCGGCAGCATCACCTACAGCGGTCTGCATCAAGTCCGACGGGCCAGGACACGGCGATAGTGACCGGGCGACCTTCCAGGGGCCTGCTACACCATAACTGTCATTATGGTGTAGCGCTGATGAGGGCCATTAATGGATTACCGGTAATGATAATTCGGGAATCCGGGCAGGGTGACCTGCGGTCGTTTGCGGGCGAAGGCCAGGTAGGACATCGGGACACTCGGCGGCGCGAGCAGCGGGCCGGCTGGGATGAGATCGGACAGGCGTGCGGGATGACCCCGGCAGGGCGCGACCCGTCGTTGGTCACGCAAGCTGCACGCGGCGTCGTTCACTGGTGCGGCCGGGGTCTACCAGCGCGGCCGGCCGCCATATCCGCGCTCCGCGGTGCGGTGGGCTGTGATCGAGTCCGTCACGACCGGCGCATCCGCTGCTCGGCCCGCACCCCCTGCTCGGCCCGCACCCCCTGCTCGGCCGGCACCCCCTGCTCGGCGCGCTCTCACCGGCCGCCGTTGCGCACCGCCTGCCGCCCCCCAGCCGAGGACATGTCTACTTCCGGGTGACGCGCGACGACGTCGGCGTGGCGCAGGATGCGACGGGCGCGGCCAGCGTGGCGACGTCGGCCGCGACCGGGGACCGGGGAGGAGATGGGCATGGTGACGAGGGACAGCGCCGACGGACACGACCGGCCGTCGCGGGGCCGGCGGCGGGGCCGGCGGTGGCTGTGGCGGGCCTTCGCCGGGCTCGTCGCCGCCCTGGTCGCGGCGGTCGTCGGAGTGCTGGTGGCGTTCCCGGTCGCCGCCGCGGCGGCCTGCCCCGGCTGCTACGGCCTACGCGGGGCCGGTTCGGATGTGTACGTCGACGGCAGCGCGACGGCACAGCAACGCAGGCACCTGGTCGACATGGTCGCCGCGGCACGACAGCGGGTCCGTGCCTTCCTGGGCGAGACCCGCAGCAGCCCGCGGGTCCTGGTCTGTCTGAGCGCCGACTGCTACGGCGACATCGGCGGCGGCGGCGAGAAGGGGCAGACGTTGCGCGACTACGCGTTGGCGTTGTCTCCGGAGGGCGCCAACGTGGTGATCGCCAGTCACGAGTTGACGCACGCCGAGCTGTACCACCGGCTCGGGTCCCGGTACGAGCGGTTGCCCCGCTGGTTCAACGAGGGGCTGGCAGTGTTGATCTCCGAGGATCCGCGCTACCTGACCGGCGAGCCGGCCGGCGAGCGCTGCCCGGTCGACTATGCCGAGGCACTGGCGGCGACCCGCGCCGCGACGACTCCCGCGCCGCACGCGGGTCAGGACTTCTACCGCAACGGCGCGTGCGTGGTGGACCGGTGGGTCGCCACCAACGGTGGAGCCGGCGCCGTGCACGATCTCGTCCGTCGTCTGCGGGCCGGTGAAGCCTTCACCGACATTGTCGTCACACCGTGAAAGGTGGTCCCTCAGGCGGCAGGCCGGGTCCATCCGGGATCGCGGCCGCTGAGCGCCAGCGCCCGTTGCAGGGCCGGCGCGCTCTGGGCCACCGGTCGTGACTCGGCGAAGATCCCCAGCTGGCGTCCCTGGTCGCCCATGTCGGTGACGAAGCCGCAGGTCACCTCGGCCACGTCGTCGTCGCAGCGGTAGTCCTGCCCGGTGGCGCGGGCCAGGTCCCACCCGTGGATGGCCAGGTCGGCGGCGAGCATGGTGGCGATCAGCGGGGCCGGTAGCTCAGATTCGCCCATGCTCACCGCGCCGTCCCACGCGGTGTCCGCAGCCCACGCGGCCGCGGCGGCACGGCCCTGGTCGTGGAAGCCGTCGGCCCACCCGTCGGCGATGAGGTCGCGGCCCCACAGCTCGCCGGGCACCTGCCTGGTCCGGCCGGCGAGCTCCAGCGCGCACACGACCTGCAGGAGATGATTGGTCAGGGTCCGCACGTCCCAGTCGGCGCATGGCGTCGCGGCGCTGAGCTGGTCTGGCTTGACGCCGCGCAGCACGCCCGCCGTCTGGGTGATCGACTTGTCCAATACCGTCTGCAGCTGCATGGGCCCAGGCTACGGCCGGGTCGCGGGCCGGTCTTGAAGAAACGCGACGCGCCCGCCGGTGTCGCTAAACTGCCGGTGTGCCGGCGATCCTCAACCCCGGTGCGGGGCAGAACAGGTTCCGGTTCAGTGCGCCTGACGCGGCGCCGGCGCTGCGCCCGTTCGTCACCCATTACTGGGTGGTCACCTGGGACCTTCGTGGCCGGGACCCGTATGAGCAGCAGGTGCTGCCCTACCCGGCGGTCAACATGACGTTCACGGCCGGTCGTTGCCGGATCGCCGGTGTGCCGCGCGGGCGGTTCACCGAGGTGCTGCGCGACGCCGGACGGGTCTTCGGGGTGCGCTTCCACCCCGGCGGGTTCCGTCCGTTCCTGGGCGCACCGGTCTCGTCGATCACCGACCGGTTCCTCGCGATCACCGACGTCTTCGGCCCGCCCGGGGGCGACCTCGCCGAGGCGGTGCTCGCCGCCGACGACGACACCGCCGTGTCGATCATGGACGCGTTCCTCGGCGCCCGGGCTCCGCGGCGGCCCGACCGCGCGGCGGAGCTGGCCGCCGCGATCGTCGTGCGCGCCGCCGGCGAACCGGCCGTCACCCGGGTGGACGACCTGGCCCGCGAGTTCGGTCTCACGACGCGCCACCTGCAACGGTTGTTCGCCGACTACGTCGGTGTCGGTCCGAAGTGGGTGATCCGCCGCCATCGGCTCCACGAGGCCGCCGCCCGGGCCGCCGATGGCAGCCGCCTGGACCTGGGCGCGCTCGCCGCCGACCTCGGCTACAGCGACCAGGCGCACCTCACCCGCGATTTCACCAGCATGGTCGGTATGCCGCCTTCTCAATACGCCAGAGCGCAGTAGCGCCGGCCGTCGACCCTTGTGCCGGTGCCGGTGCCACCGGCCGGTGCCGGTGCCACCGGCCGGTGGCACCGGGCCGGCGGTGCGCGCCGAAGGCCGCCGGACAGCATGTTGACCTTCCCCTTGCCGGAAGGGTCAGGCTGGGTCATGGCCGGTGCCGCCGGCCATGACCGGCACAGACGAGCAACAGAAGACAAGGAGAGGTACGACGTGATGACGATCGGGCAGTTCGCCCACTCCAGCGGTCTGACGCCCAAGGCGCTGCGCTTCTACGACGAGAAGGGTCTGCTGATCCCGCACGAGGTTGATCAGCACAGCGCGTACCGCCGCTACGCCACCGTACAGCTGCGCCGGGCCGCCACGATCAAGGTGTTGCGCCAGATGGGCATGCCCCTGTCGCAGGTACGCGAAGCGTTGGACAACCCCGACCGGTGCGGCGAGCTGGTCCAGCGCCACCGTGCGCAGCTCGTCGCCGAGTACGCCGCCCGAATCGAGGCCATCGCCCACGGCTCGGCCGTCCTGTCCTCCTACGATGAGCCCGTCGACGTGCGGGTGCGCACCGCCCCTGCCCAGCCATGGGTGGGCGCGGTGATGGACGTCGACCTGCGGAGTCCGGACATCGAGCGGGACAATCGGCGGTGCAATACGGCCTTCACCCGGCTGGCGAAGGGTCTGCGCGAGGCGGGTAACCCGCCGGTGGGCTCACCCTGGACCACACTGTCCGCCGATGCCGACGGACGCGCCGGCCGCGTGCTGACGTGCTGGGCCGTGGGCACCCCGGTAGGCGCCGACTTCGCCGTCGACGGTCTGCACCTGCAGCACGGGGTTCTGCCCGAGCGCACGGAAGCCTTCGTGCGGGTGGCCTTCGACGATCCGCACGTCGCGTCGGACACCTCCGCCGACCCCCCGCCCTCAACCCAACTCATCGCCCTCGCCGAGCACCTCGACGCGAGCGGGCACGCACAGAGCGACGCCGAACCCTGCGCGATCCGGCAGGTCCATGTCGTCGATGAGGATGGCACGTCCACCGCCGTTGAACTGACGGTCACCACCGGACCGGTCAGCGCGTCCCGCTGGTGAGGGCAGGCCGACGTCGACGCCCGCGGCAGGCGGCGCGGGCGGCCAGCCGACCCGCGTCGCCCAGCTCCGACGGCAGCGTCGCCCAGATCCGACGGCAGCGTCGCCCAGATCCGACGGCAGCGACCGGCGGGCACCCGCAGCGGTCCGCGGCGGCCGTTGTTCAGTGCGCACTGGTGAAGCTCGGGTGCGTCGAGCGGATCCACCCGATGACGTCGCGGGCGGTTTCCGACAGCGGCCGAGGTCGGACACCGGCCGCGCGGGCTCGGTCGCAGGACAGTTGGAAGACGCCGTCGTCGCTGCCGTCGCGCGGTTGGACGATGGACCCGCCGTGTTCGTCGACGTTCTCGGCGTCGGTCCATCGGACTCTCGCCGATCCGCCGCCGGCGCGGCGGCAGGTTTCCAGCATCTCGGCGAACGTCAGGGGCGGGCCCATGACGTTGAAGACCCCGGGCAGCGGCACCGTTGCGCTGCGGAGCAGGAACGCGGCGAGGTCACGGACGTCGGTCACCTGCAGTGGCTGCTCGGGCCGGGCCGCGCAGCCGACCAGATCATCGCCGGCCATCGCCTGCGCCCAGCTGGGGAAGGCGCCGAACGGGTCGCCGGGACCGATGACCAGGCCGCAGCGGATCGCGGTGCACCGTCCGGGACGAGCCGCCTCGACGGCCCGTTCGCAGGCCGCCTTGAGCGGGCCGTACGTGTCCGCGGTGAACGCGTCGGGTTCGGGGCCGCCCGGTGGCAGCGTCCGGGTCCCGGCGTCCTCGGTGCGCCCGGCGTGCGCGGTGCGCGGGTACACGGCGATGGAGGACATGAAGGTGTAGTGCCCGGTCCTGGTGGCGAGCAGACGGGCGGTCGCGGCCACCTGGCGCGGCAGGAAACCGCTGAAGTCGAAGACGGCGTCCCAGGTCCCGGTCGCCAGGGCGGTCAGGGCGGCCGGGTCGCCGTCGGGCGTGCGGTCGCCGACGAGCCGTGGGGTTCCCGGGAACAGGTCGGTGCCGCTGCGGCCCCGGGTGAACAGGGTCACCTGGTGGCCCTCGGCGAGGGCGTGTTCGACGAGGTGACGGCCGATGTATCGGGTTCCGCCGAGGACGAGCAGGCGCACATGGACTCCGAAATGGTGGGGGCGTGACGGGTTCCTGGTGCGATGATGCCGCGCGTGGCGGCGACGACGAAGCGAATTCTTCCGCGGTGGCTGACCGATCCGACCGGCCCCCTGGGCCCGGGAGCGGTCATCGTACGCGGCGAGCAACTACGCGTCTGGGGGCTCTCGGAGGTGTGGCGCGTGCACCTCGGCGGCCCCGTACCGGCTTCGGTGATCGTCAAGCGGGGTGCCGGCGAGATGGCCGAGGAGGCGCGCCGATACCGCGACCTCGTCGTTCCGTTGGGCGTCGCGGCCCCGAAGCTGCTCGCCGCGGCGGGCGGCGACGATGGGGCACCGGCCGTGCTGGTGCTGCAGGATGTCGGCCCGGACACCCTGGAACAACGCCCGACCGCCGACGGATATCGGGAAGCGGTCCGCGCCCTGGCGCGGATGCGGTCGGTGGCGGCCCGTCGGCTGGCCGACGACCCGGCCATCGGCGGGCGCCTGCGACGGACCACCGCGGACTTCGTCGACACCGCCCGGCGGGTCGGCGTCGGGCTGACGCGCGTGCGCCCGGATCTGACCGGTGCGACCGACGACCCGGCCCGGGTGCTGCTGGAGCGGTTGAGTCGACCCGCCGGTCAACCCGACACGATCGTGCACGGCGACTTCCACGCCAAGAACCTGGTCCACGGCAACGCCGGTGGGCGCATCGTCGCGGTCGACTGGCCCGGCGCGTACGTGCACCCGCACCTCGGTGATCTCTACTGCCTGATCCGGGAGGCGGACCAGCGCGGGCTGACCCGCGACGTGGCGACGGCGACCCTGCCCGGGGTGTTCGCCGAGGCAGCCGGGGTGGAACCCGCCCGGGTGGCGGATCAGCTGGTGACCGGTGGGCTGTGCTGGACGCTGACCGCGCTGCGATGGGTGGTCGAGGAAGGACTCCACGCCGTGCCGGTCTCGCGCGACTGGATCGACGGGCTCGTAGCGGAATTCCGGGCGCTCGCGGCGGACCGTCCCGGACCGTGAGCCGTTCCTGGTCTCCCGACGGTGGCCGTTCGGTGCCATGACCGGATGATGCCGTGTCGTTGCCCTGTCGGCGTGACCCGTGGCGATGGTTGCCTATGGCGCACCCGCCGACCGATTCGGTGCATTCACCGGTGCTGGCGACGGAGAGTTTGGGGAGCGTACCTTGCTGAGGAAAAGTGCGACGGCCGGCCTCGCGGCGGCGATTCTGGCGGTCATCGGCGGCGCCGTTCCGGCGCGCGCGGCCGTCGACCTGGGAATCGGCTACTCCGCGCCGAGCGGCGACTTCAATGGTGACGGTCTGGACGACGTGGTCAGCTTCGACCGGAGCAACGGCACCGTCGAGGTCCAACTGAACCTGGCCGGGTCGTTCGGCAACGGTGGGCGGTGGAGCGACCATTTCGCCTACGGCGACCAACTGCCCCTGGTCGGCGACTTCAACGGCGACGATGTCAGCGACATCATCACCTTCGACCGCCATAGCGGCGGGGCGATGGTGGCCCTGTCCGCTGGGGCGTCGTTCCTGCCGAAACGGGAATGGATGACGACGTTCGCCTTCTCCACGGAAGTCCCGGCCATCGGCGACTTCAACGGCGACGGCCGCGACGATGTCGCCCTGTTCACCCGGGGTTCCGACGCGGCTGTCTGGGTGATGCTGTCCACCGGGTCGGAGTTGGCCCTGGCCGGCCGGTGGCACAGCCACTTCGCGGTGGGCTCGGAACTGCCGGCGGTGGGGGACTTCAACGGCGACGGGCTCGACGACATCGTCACCTTCACCCGCGGTACCCGCGCCGACGCGTACGTCTCCTTCTCCAACGGCGGGCGTTTCGTCGAGGACAACTGGAAGTGGCACACCAGCCTCGCGGTCGGCGACGAGCTGCCCGCCGTGGGCGACTTCAACGGCGATGGACGAGACGACATCATCACCTTCAGCCGGACAGCGGGCTCGGCGCAGGTGTCGCTGTCCGACGGTCGCAGATTCGCGCACCCCCGGATCTGGCACAACAACTTCGCCCGGGGCACGGCGATCCCGGGGGTGGGCAACTTCGAGCGCGACAGCGGCACCTTCGCCGACATCGTGGCGTTCACCCGTGACCCGCGCGGCGATGTCCTGGTGGCGTACAACAGCGGCGGCGGCGGCTTCTCGGCCATGCAGCGCTGGCACGACTTTTTCTGCGCGACGGGCACCGAGGTGCCCGCCCCTGGCGTCGTCTGGTAGGCGGCTGCGCGGCGACCGTGGTGGGGGCTAACCCCCACCACGGTCTCCGGCCCACCGGGTACCGGGCGCCGGTGCGGGCTCCTAGCGTCGTTGACGGGGATCGACGACGAAGGGGACACCTGCGATGAGAACCGTGGTTGCCGCGCCAGCGACCGGCACGACGCACCGCCGCCGGGAAGCCGTCGGGGGGTGGTTGCGGGAACCCGAGGGGCGCCCGCGCAAGGGGTGGCGGCTGGCGGCCTACCTGGTGCTCGTGCTGACGGCGATGGGCGCCGCCGCCGCCCTGGGCGGTGGTTCGACCGCTGCGAATGTCGCCGCGCACGGCGGCGTCGCGATCGTCGTGCTCGTCGTGACGTACGTGTTCCAGCGCCGGGTCGACCGTCGAGCGTGGTCGGTGATCGGGCTATCGCGCGGCGGCCTGCGGCAGGCGGCCGCCGGGTTCGCCGGCGGGGCGGGGTCGGTGCTGGCGGTGTTCGCGGTGGCGTGGGCACTGGGCTGGGCGCGGGTGCTCGGCACGGAACTGGGTGAACGGGGCCCCGGTGCCGTGCTCGCGCTGCTGTTGGCGGGCCTGTTCATGTATGCGACCAGCGCGTTCGTCCAGGAGCTGATCTTCCGCGGGTACGCGCTGCAGACGTTGGCGCAGGGTTGGCCGGTGCGCCGCGCCGCGCTGGTGTCCAGCCTGATCTTCGCGGTGCTGCACCTGCCGGGCGTTCCGTCGCCGCTGTTCGCGCTGGTGGTGATCGCCGACGTCATGCTGATGGCGGTGTTCTTCGTGCTGACCCGGCTGGCCACCGCAGGGTTGTGGCTGGCCATCGGCTTCCACACGGCGTGGAACTGGGTGATGGATTCGGTGCTGTCGCTGGACACCGACGCCGCGGCCGATTTCGGCGACGCGCTGGTGCACGTCCGGCTGGACGCCCCCGGCGCGGGGTTGGGACCCGGCGGCGGGATCGAGCTGCTGTACCTGGTCAACAGCGCCGCCCTGGTCACCGGATACTGGCTGCTCGTGCGCCGGCGCCAGGTGCGGACCCGGGAGGGCTGATGGGCTTTGTCGTACGGATCCTGACCGAGCCGCTACGCGCCCGGACCTGGCGGGAGACCGGGCACCTGCTGCTGGGCGCGTTGGTGGCGCTCGCCTGCCTGCTCGTCGTGGTGCTGACCGTGTACGCGGCGGTGGCCAGCGTCACGGTGATCGGCCTGGTGCTGTTGGCCGCCGTGGTCCGCGGCGCCCGCTGGATCGCGGTGATCGAGCGGGCCCGCGCCCGGGTGCTGCTCGGCCTGCCGTTGCCCGGGCCGGGTGCCCCGGCCCGGACCCGCCCGGGGCTCTCCGGTTGGGTCCGCGACGCGCTGGCCGACCCGGGCGGGTGGCGGTGCGTGCTGTACGCGGTGCTCGCCGTCCCGGTCGGGACCGCCCAGGCGTACCTGGTGGCGCTGTGGTGGGCGGTGTCGCTGGCCGGCCTGACCTACCCGGGGTGGTACCGGCTACCGCCGGTGCGCGACGGGCACCGCGCCGACGACGTCACGGTGGGCTCGTTCTGGCGCTGGTATCCCGACGACTGGCCGTACCCGCTGCTGGTGTCCGTGATCGGGGTGGCCGGTGTGTTGGCCGCACCGTGGCTGGTGCACGGGTTCACCGCCCTGGACCGGCTGCGGTTGGGGCTGCTCACCGGCGGCGCCGACCGCGACGAGCGGGTGCGTACCCTGGAGCGCCGCCGTGGCCATGCGGTGGAACAGGCCGGCGCCCACCTGCGGCGCATCGAGCGGGACCTGCACGACGGCGCGCAGGTGCGGATGGTCGCCCTGGCGATGGAACTCGGGCGGGCCCGCGCGGACCTGGCCGCGGGCGGCGACCTGGCACAGGCCGCCCAGCGGGTGGCCACCGCCCACGAGGACGCCAAGCAGGCGCTGGTCGAGCTGCGCGAACTCGCCCGGGGGATCTACCCGGCGGTGCTGACCGACCTGGGGCTCGACGGGGCGGTGCCGATGCTCACGGCCCGCTGCCCGGTGCCGGTGACCGCCGACATCGACCTGACCGCCCGGGCCCCGGCGGTGCTGGAGGCGACCGCGTACTTCTGCGTCGGCGAGCTGTTGGCCAACCTGAGCAAGCACAGCGGGGCCGCGACGGGGTGGGTGCGGATCCGGGGACGCGGCGGCGTGCTGCGCGTCGAGGTGGGCGACGACGGCGTCGGTGGCGCGGCGGCCCACCCGGGCGGTGGGCTGGCCGGGCTGAGCGACCGGGTCGACGGTGTCGGCGGTAGCCTCACCATCTCCAGCCCCGCCGGGGGGCCGACCGTCGTCCGGGTGGACCTGCCATGCGGATCGTGATCGCCGAGGACGCCGTGCTGCTGCGCGACGGGCTGACCCGGCTGCTCACCGACAAGGACCACGAGGTCGTGGCCGGGGTCGCCGACCCTGACGCGCTGCTGCTGGCCGTCGCCACCCACCGCCCGCGGCTGGCGATCGTGGACATCCGGATGCCGCCCACGTTCACCGACGAGGGCCTGCGCGCCGCGCTGACGATCCGCCAACGCCACCGCGACGTCGCGGTGCTGCTGCTCTCCCAGTACGTCGTCGCCCCGTACGCCACCGAGCTGCTCGGCGGTGACATCCGCGGCGTCGGGTACCTGCTCAAGGACCGGGTCGCCGACATCGCCGACTTCCTGGACGCGGTCGACCGGGTCGGCTCGGGCGGCACGGTCATCGACCCCGAGGTCGTCCGCCAGCTGCTCAGCCGCAGCCGCCAGGGGCCCCGCCTGGCGGCCCTGACCGACCGGGAACGGCAGGTCCTCACCGCGATGGCGCAGGGCCGGTCGAACGCGTCGATCGCGTCGAGCCTGCACATCTCGGCGGGGTCGGTGGAGAAGCACGTGGCGAGCATCTTCGGCAAGCTGGACCTGCCCGCCGACCGGGACACCCACCGTCGGGTGCTGGCCGTCGTCGCGTATCTGCGCTCCTGACCGCAGGGGGTCAGGAGCGCACCGGGGTCGGGGTGACTGGTCGGACCTACGCCCCGGGGCGGGCCAGGGTGATGGTTC
>DASVVF010000874.1:0-5124 GCA_036386695.1 Catenuloplanes sp.
GCGAGGCGGCGATGAGCAGCGCGTGCACCCAGCCGAACGCGCTCGGCGCTCCGGCGCCCACCACCTGGCCGGACCAGGCGCGGCGGTCGTTGAAGATGGCGACGGCGAACCGGGGCCAGATGACCCAGGTCCAGACGCCGACCAGGATGAGGAAGGCCGACCACCGACGCGACAGCACCACGGCTGGACAGTAGACCAGCCCCCCGGTCAGGGACCCGGCGGGCGGGCCAGCGTCGCGGCGATCCGGGCGAAGCCGGCCCGGACCTCCTGCTCGGTCGGCGGGGCGGCGGGTGGAAGCAGCCCTCGATCCAGCGCGGGGTCGTCATTGGCCGGGTCGTCGTCGGGTTCGTCGTCGTCCGGGTACGCCGGGTCGTGCTCGGCGGCCGCCCGCGCGGTGGCCACCTCGTCGCGGATGGCGTCCACGCTGGGCAGCGGCAGCAGCGGCTCGACCACCGCCATCAGCTCGTCGTCGGCCACCACCGACTCGGCCAGGGCGAGCGCGTGCCCGCGCTCGTACGGCCCGACCACCACCGGCTCCCAGCCGTCGTCGTCCAGCGGTCCGATGGTGATGATCCACGGCAGATCGCGCACCGGCGAGGATTCCGGCAGCGCCAACGTCACTAAGGCCCCCACCGCCCCATCATCGCCGGCCCCCCGGCAAAGTGGGGCGTTTCACCGCAACTGTCAGTGTGGCGAGGACGGGTCGGCGATGACCGGGCGGCGGCGGTGACTCAGGTCCCGCACCCGGCCGTGCCGGCTGGTGGCGGCCAGCGCGGCCCCGAACAACAGCAACTGGTTGAAGACGTACAGGTAGATCAGCAACCCGACGGTGCCGCCGACGACCGCGTACGCCGGGTTGCCCCGGGCGTACGACACGAACGAGCGCCCGACGGTGTTCAGCAGCGTCACCCCCACCGCGACCAGCAGCACCGGCGGACCCAGCCGGCGCGGGCTCATCCGCAGTCGCGGCACGGCGGCCAGCAGCGCCACCGCCAGCAGCATGTTGACCACCACGGCGAGCGCCCAGCCGACCGCGGTCAACGCCGCCGGGATGCGCCCGTCGGCGAGCCACACCAGCAACGCCTCCAGCCCGTCGATGGTGATCACCGACGCGGCCATCAGCAGCAACGCCCCGACCAGAACGGCCAGGTCGACCAGATGGCGCACCACCACGTTGCCGGGTTGCTGGTCGACATCCCAGATCAACCGCTGCGACGAGCGGATCGCTTCCACCCAACCGATCCCGGTGAAGATCAGCCCCAACAGCCCGACCACCCCGACGGTGCGGCGGCTCTCCTCGATCGCGTCCGCGTTGAGCAACGGCAGGTTCTCCCGCAGGAAACGCCGGACCTCGTCGAGCAGGTCCAGGTCGTACGGCAGCAGGAAGCCGAACGCCGAGTAGGCCACCAGCGCCAGCGCGAAGACGGCGAAGAATCCGTAGTAGGCGATCGCCGCGGCGAGCCGTCCGCAGAGCAGTTCGTCGTACCGCCCGGCGGCCCGCCACAGGTGGTCGACCGCGCGGTAGCGCCCGCGCGCCGACCCGACCGCCGACCCGAGCGCCCCGACGCTGCGGCCCCAACGGCCCACCGGGGAGCTCAGGAGGCGACGGCGGCGGTGCCCAGCGGGAAGTCCCGGCGTGGCTGCCACCGCCCGTCGCCCGCGTGGGAGAAAAGGGTGAAGCCCTGCACGTCGAACGACGCCGAGAAGTCGGCCAGGTCGGCGAAGGCGGCGTCGAGGGCCGCCGCCGACACGTCCTGGGCGATCGTCACGTGCGGGTGGTACGGAAACCGGGTGTTTCGACGCAGGTCGCCGACCGCGCTGATGGCCCCCGCCAGCAACTGGCACTCGCTGATCCCGACGGCGATCGTCACGAACACCACCTCGGTGACCGGGCGGAACGTGCCGGTGCCGCGCAGCTGCACGGTGAACGGCGGGTGGGCCGACGCCACCCGCTCCAGGTGCTGCTCGATCGCCGGCAGCCGGGCCGGGGCGACCTCGGTCGGGCCGAGCAGGGTGACGTGCGCCGGGACGTACGCCGCCTGCGGATCACCCGCCTCGGCCCGCCGTCGGGTCAGCTCGTCACCCCACGGCGGTGGCACGTCGATCGCCACTCCGATGCGGGTGCGTTCGTCATCGCCGTCGCGGGCGGTCAACCGGGGCACGCCCTACCCTTGGCGGGTCGCCGGCAGGAACCCGACCCGGTCGTACGCCGTGCGCAGCGTCTCGGCGGCCACCGTGCGGGCCTTCTCGGCGCCCAGCGCGAGCAGCTTGTCCAACTGGGCCGGGTCGTCGAGGTAGCCGTTGACCCGTTCCTGGATCGGGCGGACGAACTCCACGACCACCTCGGCGAGGTCCTTCTTCAGGTCGCCGTAGCCGCGTCCGTCGTACGCCTCGAGCAGCTCGTCGATGGTGCGCCCGGACAGCGCCGCGTAGATCGTCAGCAGGTTGGAGATGCCGGGCTTGGCCTGCGGGTCGAAGAGGATCTCCCGGCCGGTGTCGGTGACCGCTGAGCGGATCTTCTTGGCCGAGCGGGCCGGGTCCTCCAGCAGCTCGATGATGCCGGCCGGCGACGAGGCGGACTTGGACATCTTGGCCGTCGGCTCCTGCAGATCAGTGATCTTGGCAGTGTCCCGGACGATCGCCGGCGTCGGCACGGTGAAGGTCACCCCGAACTGGGTGTTGAACCGCTGCGCCAGATCCCGGGTCAGCTCCAGGTGCTGGCGCTGGTCCTCGCCCACCGGCACCGCGTCGGCCTGGTAGAGCAGAATGTCGGCGGCCTGCAGGACGGGGTAGGTGAACAGCCCGACGCTGGACCGGTCCGCCCCCTGCTTGGCGGACTTGTCCTTGAACTGGATCATCCGGCTGGCCTCGCCGAACCCGGTGATGCAACCCAGCACCCAGGCCAGCTGCGCGTGCTCGGGCACCTGGGACTGGACGAACAGCGTGCAGCGCTCCGGCTCCAGCCCGAGGGCGAGCAGTTGGGCGGCCGACACCCGGGTGCGCTGGCGCAGTGCCCCGGGATCGTGCCCGGCGGTGATCGCGTGCAGGTCGACCACGCAGTAGAAGGCGTCGTGGGTGTCCTGCAACGCCACCCAGTTACGCACCGCGCCCAGGTAGTTGCCGAGGTGGAACGAGTCGGCGGTCGGCTGGATGCCGGAAAGCACCCGGGGGTTGGGGGCGAGGTCGGCCATGGCGGCCATTGTGTCAGGGTCACCACCGCTTCCGCGATACCGCCCCGCCCCTGCTGGTGGCCGGTCGAAAATAGCCGACCGTCGTTGGGAACCGGCCGGCCGGCGAACGGCTCGTACGCTGGGAATCGCCCTTATCGGGAAGGGACGGCGACGAGTGCCGGAGCACGGGGGAACGCAGCGGGCCCTGGCCCGCGCGCGCGGCGTGGACGACATCGACAACCCGAGGCCTGGCTGCGCACGCTGGTTCGCCTTCGGGCTGTTCGACTCGGACTGGTCCGCGTTCTCCGCCGACGGGAGCCGCTGGCAGAAACTATCGGTCCGGTAGGCGGGCCGCGACGCGTCGCCCGGTGCCGTCCGACGGCTCCGGGCCCGGTCCCGCCGCCCGGCCAGGGTCCGCCCGGTCGGGGATCGCCCGGTCGGGGTCCGCCCGGTCGGGGTCCGCCCGGCCCGGGTCCGCCCGGCCCGGGTCCGCCCGGTCCAGGTGGGCCCGCCGGTGGGGGTGTGCCCGGTCCGGTTGGGCGGGGCTGGCCGGCCGGTCGCGATGCGCCCGGTCGGGGTGGGTCGGCCGGTCGGGGTACGCGTGCGGCTGCGCCGGCGGCGCCGGCGCGGCGAGGGCCGTGATGCCGACCCGGGCGACCCGGCGACCGTCGAGCTGGAGCACGGTCAACACCCAGCCGCTGGGCGGATACGGCCCGCCGTGCTGCTGGCGGGCGTCGCCGCGCTGCGATCCGGGGGCGTCGTCGCCGGGCGGCGGCACCGGCACCTCGTCGCCGGGGCGGGGCAGCCGGCCGAGCCCGGCCATGATGAAACCCCCGACGGTCTCGTACGGACCGGGCGGCAGCAGCACCCCGGTGCGTTCGGCGAAGTCGGCGAGGTTGAGCCGGCCGTCCAGTTCCGCCGGCAGCCCGGGACCGGCGGGCTCGGGCCGCACGTCGTGCTCGTCGTGGATCTCACCGACGAGTTCCTCGATCAGGTCCTCGAGGGTGACGATGCCGGCGGTGCCGCCGTACTCGTCGACGACGACGGCCAGGTGATGGCCTTCGCGGCGCATCTCGGACAGGGCGGCCAGCACCCGCTTGCTGGCCGGCAGGGTCTTCACCTCCCGGATCAGCTCGCCCACCGTGGTGCGCGCGTCGCCCGCCGGGCGGATCAGCAGATCCTGCAGGTGCACGAAGCCGACCACGTCGTCGTGGGTGCCGTCGACCACCGGGTAGCGGGTGTGCGGCTCGGCCCGGACCAGGTCGGCGGCCCGGTCCAGGGACAGTCCGGCGTCCAGGAAGACCACCTCGGTACGGGGCATCATCACCTCGCGGACCAGGCTGGCGCCGGTGGTCAGCACTTCGTCGATGATCCGGCGCTCCACCGGGTCGAGGAGCGTGTTGGCGGCCACCAGGTCACGCAGTTCGGCCTCGCTGATGCGTTCCCGGCCGGCGGTCGGGCTCGCGCCGAGCAGCCCGGTGACCCAGCGGGTCGCCGCGTCGGCGGTGTGCACCACCAGCCGGGCGACGGCCCGGGCCAGTCGGCCGGGTTCGGGACCCGGCGCCGGGCGGGCCGGCGCGGGGTCGTGTTGCCTGCGGGCGAACGATCGCGAAGCGGGCCTGGCTCTGGGTCCGGCGGGGCCGGCTTCCTGCATGCCTGGAATCGTAGACAGGCCGGGCGCGTACCGGTGCACGTACCACGAGGATCAATGTGCGGGATTGTTGACTTTTGGTGGAACATGATGGAAGGCTGACGGGGCGGCCCGGTGGCATCGCCACCCCGTGTCCCCGCCGGGCCCACCCGCAGGAGGAGGCACCGTGAAACTGCTCGTCACCGGAGGCGCCGGATACATCGGCAGCGTCGTCACCCGACTGCTGCTCGACGCCGGCCATGAGGTGGTGGTGCTCGACGACCTCAGCACCGGGCACGCCGAGTCGATCGCCCCGCAGGCCAC
>DASVVF010000875.1:0-4250 GCA_036386695.1 Catenuloplanes sp.
GCGAGCAGGCGCGACTCGTGCGGATCGGGATGGTGGAAGGTGATCGGGCCGTACCGGCCGTCGTCGCGCAGCAGTTGGATCCCGGCGCCGTCGCCCACCATCTCGGCGGCCGCCTGCGCCGCGGTCTCCCGTACCGTCTCCACCTGCGCCGAGGCCCGACTCAACGCCAGCGCCAGGTCGGCGAGGGCGTACCTCAGCGGCCGTGCCATGACTCCCATGCCCTCACTATCCGGGTACCGGTACCCGGATAGTGCCGGTTCAGGCGGAATGCAACCGGTCGGTCCCCGCAGCCGACCGGGGGGTCACGACCCCGGGTTACGCCTGCGGCTGCACGTAGCCGGGATCCATGTACAGGACCTCCCACAGGTGCCCGTCCGGGTCCTGGAAGCTGCGGCTGTACATGAAACCGTGGTCCTGCGGGTCGTTCGCGGCCGAGCCGCCCGCGGCGAGCGCCGTGTCGGCCAGTTCGTCGACCTTCTCGCGGCTGTCGGCGGACAGCGCCAGGATCACCTCGGTGCCCTGACCGGCGTCGACGATGTTCTTCCTGGTGAAGGTCTGGAACATCGGCTTGACCAGCAGCATGACGTGGATCGTGTCGCTGATGACGATGCAGGCCGCCTGGTCGTTGGTGAACTGGGGGTTGGTCGCGAAGCCGAGCTTGTCGAAGAAGCCGACCGACGTGTCCAGGTCGTTGACCGGCAGGTTGACGAAAATGCTGGTGGCCATCGTTTCTCTTCCTTCTCTGGTGGCTCCGGTCGGCGGTCCGGCCGGTGCGACAGCGTGCTCGCCGGTACAGACCGGAGCCCGCGGCGGAACTCATCGGCGGAGGTGGAAAAAGATTCCGGGGCGGTCGGGCGATGACTTTTCCGCCCCCGGGTGGTCTATACCGGGGAGGTGGGCGGCCGCACCGGCCGCCGCTTCGCCCGACAAGGAGTAAACGGATCATGACCGTAGCCGACCAACCGGTCAACGACGACTTCCTGGCCGTGGCCGACCCGTTCCGGCGGGAGCTGCTGGCGCACTGTTACCGGATGCTCGGGTCGGTGCACGACGCCGAGGATCTGGTGCAGGAGACCTACCTGCGGGCCTGGCGGTCGTACGACCGGTTCGAGGGCCGCTCGTCGGTGCGTACCTGGTTGCACCGGATCGCCACCCGGGCCTGCCTGACGGCGCTGGAGAGCCGCAACAAGCGACCCATGCCCACCGGCCTGGGCGCGCCCAGTTCCGACCCCGGCGACACCCTCGTGCAGCAGACCGAGGTGCCGTGGCTGGAGCCGATCCCGGATGCCCTGGTCGCCGGCGCGGGCGCCGACCCGGCCGCGATCGTCAGCTCCCGGCAGAGCATCCGGCTGGCGTTCGTCGCCGCCCTGCAGCACCTGCCGCCGCGGCAGCGGGCGGTGCTGATCCTGCGCGACGTGCTCGCCTGGCGGGCCGCCGAGGTCGCCGAACTGCTCGACATGACCACCGTCGGTGTCAACAGCACCCTGCAGCGCGCCCGGGCCCAGCTCGAGCAGGCCTCCCCCAGCGAGGACGAGACCGCCGAGCCGACCGCCCCGGAGCAGCGCGAGTTGCTCGACCGCTACGTGTCCGCCTTCGAGCGCAAGGACATCCCGGCGATCATCGAGCTGTTCACCAAGGACGCCGTCTGGGAGATGCCGCCGTTCATCGGGTGGTACCAGGGCCCGGCGGACATCGGGCGGTTGATCGACACGCAGTGCCCCGCCGGTGGGCCGGGCGACATGCGGCTGCTGCCGACCGTGGCGAACGGCCAGCCGGCGTTCGGGCTCTACATGCGCCAGCCGGACGGCACCTTCCGGGCCTTCAACCTGCCGGTGCTCAGCATCGGCCCGGCCGGCATCACCCATGTCGCCAGCTTCTTCGACCTGGCGCTGTTCAAGACCTTCGGCCTGCCGGAGACCCTGCCCGCCGAGCCGCAGCCGACCGGCTGAGCGCGGCCACGATGACCGACAACCAGTCCGCCGCGGCCACCATCGGCGGGATCGCGTTACTGGAACGGGCGATCAACTACACCCTCGGCAGCCTGCTCATGGTCACCCCGGTGGCGTTGTCGCGACCGACGCCGTGCCCGCGATGGGACCTGGGTGACCTGCTGGAGCACATGAACGACTCGCTGGCGGCGCTGACCGAGGCCGTCGACTTCGGCGACGTCGCCCTGACCCCGCCGGTCGGTGACCTGGACGGGTCCGTCGACCCGGTCCGCCGGTTGCGCGACCGGGCCTGCCGCCTGCTGGGGGCGTGGGCGGCCGCGGGGGACCGGGCCGCCGTGTCCGTCGGCGGGTGTCCGGTCACCACCGGCATCGTCGCCGGCGCCGGCGCGATCGAGGTGGCGGTGCACGGGTGGGACGTCGCCCGGGCCTGCGGGCGGGAGCGCCCGGTGCCGGCTTCGCTGGCCGAGGAACTGCTCGATCTGGCGCCGCTGTTGGTGACCGGCGACGAGCGGCCGGGTCGGTTCGCCCCGGCGGTGCCGGTGCCGGCCCGCGCGGCGCCCGGCGACCGCCTGCTCGCCTTCCTGGGCCGGCGACCGGGCTGAGGGCCGGGTTGCACCGTGGCGTGCCACCGATGAGTTTCGCCGTCCGCCCGGGTCTGTACCGGTGACAACACCAGCCGACGGCAGGCCCGCGGTCGGCGGTAGGGACAAGGAGTGAGATGAGTCATGAACGCGACGACCGACCCCATCGCAGCCGCCCGCGCGGCGGCCCTGTTCGTCAGCACCGTATCGGCCGCCGACCGGCTGACCGGCGCGCAGGTGCGGGCCGCGATCCGCCAGGCCCTGCGGACCCACGGCGGCACCCGCGGCTGCGTCGGCGATGTCGCGGCCGCCTACGGCGAGCACCCCGAGCTGGCCGCCGGCCGGATGCGGTGGGCCCGCGGCGTGGTCGACGAGCTCTACCGCCGGCCCGTCCCGGCCCAGCGGTCCACCCGGGTCCCGGGCACCAGCGGCGCGGCGGCGGACGCCCGGGAGCCCTCCCGGTATCCCCTGGCCGTGGCGGCCTAGCCCCCGGCCGTCGACCACCTCGGTTGGCTACAACGCGGTTATGAGCTTAGGCTGTGCTAACTTCTACGCCGCTGTCGTACCCACGAGGAGTTCCCGGTGCCCACCGTTCTTTCCCCTGCCCTGCGGAAGGCCGCCACCGCGCTGACCGCGTGCACGCTGGCGTTGGGGCTGGCCGCCTGTGGCGGCGGCGACCAGGCGACCGACTCGGGCGCCGCCGGGGACAAGAAGATCACCCTGTACAGCGGCCGGAACGAGGCGCTGGTCAAGCCGTTGCTGGCGAAGTTCACCGCGGCCACCGGCATCGCCGTCAACACCCGCTACGCCAGCACCGCGCAACTCGCCGCGCAGTTGCTGGAAGAGGGCGCCAAGTCGCCGGCCGACGCGTTCTTCGCCCAGGACGCCGGCGCGCTCGGCGCGGTCAGCAAGAAGGGCCTGTTCGCGACCCTGCCCGGGCCGACCCTGGACAAGGTTCCGGCCAACTACCGCGCCAACGGCGGCGAGTGGGTCGGCGTGACCGCCCGGGCCCGGGTGCTGGTCTACAACCCCGACCTGGTCCCCGCCGCCCAACTGCCGTCCTCGGTCTTCGACCTGACCGGCCCCGCCTGGAAGGGCAGGATCGGCGTCGCGCCGACCAACGCGTCGTTCCAGGCGTTCGTCACCGCGATGCGGGTCAAGGACGGCGAGGCCAAGACCAAGGCGTTCCTCACCGGCCTCAAGGCCAACGAACCGGTGATCCGCGACGGCAACATCGTCATCGTCGAAGAGGTCAACGACGGCAAGATCCCGGCCGGTCTGGTCAACCACTACTACCTCGGCGAGGTCGCGAAGGAGAAGGGCGTCACCCCGGACCAGCTCAAGGCCAAGCTGCACTTCTTCCCCAACGGCGACACCGGCGCCCTGGTCAACGTCGCCGGCGTGGGGCTGCTGAAGAAGTCGGCCCAGGACCCGGACCTGGCGGCGTTCGTCGACTACCTGCTCGGCACCGAGGCGCAGACCTACTTCGCCCAGCAGATCTTCGAGTACCCGGTGATCAGCGGAGTCCCCGCGCCGGCCGGGGTGCCGCCGCTGGCCGACCTGAAGATCCCCGCGGTCAACCTCAACGACCTGGACGGGCTCGACGCCACCATCGCCCTGATCAAGGAATCGGGGCTGACCCCCTGATCAGCTCGACGGCTCCGACGGGGCGGGTGCGGTCCACCGTACCCGCCCTGCGGGCCGTCCGGCGCCGTCTCGC
>DASVVF010000876.1:0-1850 GCA_036386695.1 Catenuloplanes sp.
CCCGCCGGTCTCCGGCCGGCAGGGCACCTGCGGGGCGTGCGCCTGCCGGATCCTGACCGGCGAGGTGGCGCTGGTCAACAACGACGTGCTGGAGGACGAGGACTTCGCCGACGGTTACACCCTGGCCTGCCAGGCGCTGCCGCGCAGCGACACGGTCAGCGTCACCTACTCCTGAGCCCGTCAGGGTTTGCGGGCGACGCCGCAGAACACCGCGAGCTCGGCCGGCGGACCCGCCGGGTCTGGCGCGGGTCGCCACCACGGGGTGCAGACCACCCCGGGACTCGATCAGCTCGAGGCCGTCGAAGAACCGGGCGATCAACGCGGGGGGGCTACGCCACCTCGTCGACGGGGGCCTTCCGGGCGCCGCTCCCGGCGGGCAACCGACGCAACGCCCGGCGGGCCAGCCCGGCGAGCGGCACGCCCACCGCCAGGACCGCGACGATCTGCACCGCGATCGCCGCCGTCGGTGTCGCGCCGGGCACCTGGCCACGCTGGTCGACCAGGGTAACCAGCCGCAACCCGAGGGCGGCGGCGGCGAGCAGGGTCAGAGCCAGCGGCCACCGGGGCGTTCCCGGCGCCCGGCCCGGCGGCACCCGGCCGGCGAGATAGCCGATCATCGCGGCGGTGACCAGGACACAGGAGATGCCCGGCCCGTCCAGGAACCGCAGGGCCGCGCCGCTGGTCTGCGCGACCAACAGCGGCACCGGCACGAGCAGGAGACCGATCGGCAGCGCGACCAGCCAGGGCCGGCGCCGCACCGGCGGAGCGTCGCGATGGAACGCCGCCATCGCGGCGACCACCAGCACGTCGAGCAACGAGGTCGCCCAGGGTGACACGGTGAGCGGCGCGACACCGGAGAACTGCAGCACGGCGGTCATCACGAGCGGGGGGACGACGGCCAGCACGGCGATGCCCTGGGCGACCCGCCGGTGCCCGAGCACCAGGGCCAGATAGGCGCCCAGCCAGCCGTACGCGGTGAGTTGTCCGACGCCCTGCCAGATCACCGACGGGGTGGCGGGCGTCCACTCGGTCGAGGGAGTCGGCAGCCAGCCCACCCTGCCGGAGAGCCAGACGGTGACGGCGATGCCGGCGGCCGCTGGCACCGCGTTGGCGAGCAGGCTCAGCAGAACCGCCAACCGGACCGCCTGCCCCCAGGCGAACAGGCGCGGCGGCGAGTCGACGCCACCGAGCCGCAGCCGGACGGCCAGCGACCCGACGCTGGCCACCTCGGCGACGCTCGGCCGCCCGTAGTCGCGCAGGTATGCCGTCGTTTCGGGGTCGGTGCTCTGCATGCTCTCCAGGAACGCGGCGACCATGTCGTCCGCCCAGGCCTGCCGGTACTGGCGGGGCAGCAGCCGCAGCACCCGGCGGTAGCGCTCCTCAAGCCGGTTCACGGGGCCACCGGGCCGATGACCGTGCTGCCCCCGGTGCGCAGGCGGGTGGCCGCGATGCGCGCGTTGGCGGTCAGCCGTTCGGCCTCGGCGGCCAGCGCGTGGCGGCCGGGCCCGGTCAGCCGGTAGTAGCGGCGCAGCCGGCCCTGCCAGGCCTCCTCCCGGTCCGGCTCCACCAGACCGTCGCCGACCAGGCGATCCAGCACTCCGTACAGTGACCCGATCTTGAGGTGCACGCGGCCGCCGGACAACTCGGCCACGTCGGCCACGATCCCGTAGCCGTGCCGGGGCGCGTCGACGAGCGCGGTGAGGATGAAGAAGGCGGGTTCGGTCATCGCCCGGGAGCTCATGGCGCCACTATATCGTGGGAAGCACGATATTGGGCTGTTCGGGGGCGTGGTGCGCCGACCCGCCGCGCCGACGCCTGCGTCCGGGCCGACCTGCCGCGCCCAAAACCTG
>DASVVF010000877.1:0-7416 GCA_036386695.1 Catenuloplanes sp.
GTCCCCCGGGACCGGCGCCGGCACCCGGGTGGTCACCGGGTGCCCGCCGGCCAGCCAGCCGGCGTACCCGCCGTCGAGCACCCATACCGGCCGGTGGCCCGCCCAGCGCAGCGTCCACCAGGCCCGGGCGGCCGCCGTGGCGTCGCCGGCGTCGTAGACGACGACCGGGGTGTCGGCGCGTACGCCGGCCGCGCGCAGGACCCGTTGCAGGGGTTCCGGCTCGGGCAGCGGGTGCCGGCCACCGGCGCCGGGGCGCCCGCACAGGCCGGTGTCGAGGTCGACGAAGACCGCACCGGGCAGGTGCCCGGCGGCGTAGTCGCCACGGCCCGGCGGACCACCCAGGCGCCAGCGCACGTCGAGCAGCGTGACCGGCGCGTCGGTGGCCAGTCGGGCGGCCAACACGTCGACCGGGAGCAGCGGATCGTCAGGTAGGGTCATCCCGCCCAGTCAACACCACCCGGCCGCCTGTCCCACCCGCCAGGCGGCCAGCCACCCGTCGGCGGGCGGGCCTTCGTCGCGCCGCCGCGAGGTAGCATCGCCCCGGGGAGGGCTGCACCGTGAACCACCTGGTCGACACCACCGAGATGTACCTGCGCACCATCCTCGAGCTGGAAGAGGAGGGGGTGCCACCGCTGCGCGCCCGGATCGCCGAGCGCCTGCACCAGAGTGGCCCCACGGTCAGCCAGACGGTCGCCCGGATGGAACGCGACGGCCTGCTGACCGTCGAAGGCGACCGGCACCTGCACCTGACCGACCTGGGCCGGGGGCACGCCGTCTCGGTGATGCGCAAGCACCGCCTGGCCGAGCTGCTGCTGGTCAACGTGATCGGCCTGCCGTACGAAGAGGCCCACGAGGAGGCCTGCCGGTGGGAGCACGTGATGAGCGACTCGGTGGAGAAGCGGGTCTACGAACTGCTGAACCGCCCCAGCCGCTCGCCGTACGGCAACCCGATCCCGGGCCTGGACGCGCTGGGCACCACCGAGCTGCCGAACAACTCCGGCGCGGTCGCGGCCGTCGACGGTGAGCGCAACCTGGCCTTCCCCGGCCTGAGCGGCCCGGTGGTGGTCCGGCGGATCTGCGAGAGCGTGCAGACCAACGCCGATGTGCTGCGCCAGCTGCACGCGGCCGGCATCGACCCGGGAGCCACGGTCACGGTCGCCCAGGAGCGCGACGGGGTGACCATCGACCGGTCCGGCGGTGACAAGATCCGACTGCCGCGCGAGGTGGCCTCGCGGGTGTTCGTCGCGGCGAGCCCGCCGGCCTGACCACGCCGACCTTGACCACCTTGACCTTGACCACGCCGGCCGGACCACGCCGGTCGCCCGGGCCGGTGGCTGGCCCCCGGCGGGTCGATCGCCGGTCGCCCGGGGCGGTCATTGACCGCAGCCGGGCCGGCACAACGGGGGCGGGGTCAGCCGTAGCTGACGTCGACGGCCTCGGCCAGCGCGAACAGCCGGGTGGCCAGCTGGTCGGCCGGCTCGGCGCCGGGTTGTGCCGCGGTGGTGTAGCGCAACGTCAGGACGCGGGTGTCCTGGGACAGCCAGCCGATCTCGACGCCCACGCCCCGCCCGCCCGCCGCGGGCACCGGCAGCCGGTACGCCGCCCGCCCCAGGCCGGTGATCTTCTCCGCCCCCGCCGGCATCAGCTCCTTGCCGAACAGGGCGGCGTCGGCTGAGGTCACGCCGCTGACCGACAGCACCAGATCCGGTTGGCCGGCGCGGCGCGCCTGCACCACACAGGTCGCCGCGTCCCCGGCCTTGCCGGCGACCGCCACGTCGAACCGAACCCCGAGATACTGCTCGATGGTGGGGTACCCCAGCAGCTCACACGCGCCACCGGCGGCGGAGACCGGCAGCGGGGTCACCTCGACCGCGGGGCTTGGCGGCCTACTGGCGGCGGGCCCGCCGCAGCCGGTGCAGAGGGCCGCCAGAACGGCGGTCAGCCAACGCGACGGCGTACGCATGCTGCTCCTCCCGGACGTTCGCCCGATCACCGTACGCGGTGTGGCGCCACGGCGGGAGACCGGGACGCCGACCAGTTTGGACGGTCGACGATCGGCTCCCCCGCTCAGCCGGGCAGGTACGGACAGTGCCGACAGCCGCGCCCGCAGCAGGTCCCGCGGGCGGCCAGGAAGCCGGCGGTGAGCACGAAGAGGCCGGTGTCCGGGTCGAGGTAACCGGCCTGCCCGGCGGTGAGCGCCGCGGCGTGGGCCCGGAGGATCTCGGCGTACCGGGGATGCTGGGGGGCCAACCGGGCGGTGTGCGGTCGGGTCAGCGGCCGGGCCGCCAGGGGCAGCCGTTCGCCCGGTTCCGCTCCCACGCAGCGACCCTATCCCGGACCGGCCCGCCGGGGCGGCGCGCCCATCCCTCCGGGGGTGCCCTACTTGACGTCTCCCGTCAAGTAGCGCAGGATGGGCCACGTGCCCACCCATGACGAGCTCGTCGCGCATCTGGTGCGGTTGCTCGACATCCGGCTCCTGGACCCGCTGGAGATCCTGCTCGACGGCGACGACGCCATCGTGGCGCTGCGCCACCTGGTGCGGATCCGCGCCGACGGGTGGGCCCGCCGACTAGGCGACGGCGATGACCAGGTGGCCGCCCGCACCGCGATGCGGCTGGTGTCGACGCTCTACCCCGACGACACCTCGTTCGACCCCCCCGACGATTGGTGGCGCACCCCGCTGGGACAGGTGGTGGCCCGCCGCGTCGGGCACCCGACCGCCCCCACGGTGTCGTACGCGGTGGCCGGCGCGATGCTCGGCATCACCCGCCAGGGCGTGCACGACCTGGTCCGCCGGGGCAAGCTCACCCGCCACCCGGACGGTGGCGTGCTGCCGGCCTCGGTGCGCGACCGACTGCGCCAACGCGAGGAGAAACCATGATCAGCGATAGCCTCATCGACGCGGGCGAGGTCACCATCGCCGCACGCGACTTCGGTGGCAGCGGCGGGGACCTGTTGCTGCTGCACGGCGCCGGCAGCAACCTGGCCGACATGACGGTGCTCGCCCGGGGGCTGCGGGCCCGGCACCGGGTGGTCGCCGTCGACCTGCGCGGCCACGGTCGCTCCGGCGACGGCCCGTGGCGGTGGGACGCCGTACTGGCCGATGTGAGCGCCGCGGTGGAGCAGCTCAGCCTCACCCGCCCGGCCGTGGTGGGGCTGTCGCTGGGCGGGATGGTGGCCGCCCTGTGGGGCCATCGGCATCCCGACGGCGCGGGGGTGGTCAGCCTGGACGGCAACCCACCGCCGACCCGGCCCGACCAGCTGCCCGGTCTACCGGCCGGGCAGGCCGCGGAGCGGCTGGCCCAGCTGCACGACACGTTCACGGCCATGGCGGCCGCGGCCACCGAACCGCTCACCCCGACCCAGGTGCAGGAGATGCTGGACGCCCGACGGGCCCTGGCGCAGCGCTTCGGCGCCGACGAGAGGCTCTGGGTGGAGGGTTTCCGCCGGGGGCTCGGCCAGCGCGACGGAGCGACGTTCCTGCGGCCGTACCCGGAGCTGCTCGGCCAGTTGCGCACCGCGATGAACGACGTCGACCTGATGCCGGTGTACGCCGACACCCAGTGCCCCACCCTGCTGGTGCTGGCCACCCGCGACGTACCCCAGCAGGAGCCGTTCGCGGACCTCTACGCGGCCTACCGGCGCGGGGTGGCGCAGCGGGTCGAGGCGATCGCGAAGACCACGCCGTGGCTGCAGTTTCTGCACCTGGAGGGGGCCAGCCACGCGATGGTCGCCGAGCAGCCGCACCGGCTGGCGGCCCTGATCGGCGAGTTCCTCACCGCTCGCTGACCGCCTGGCGCCGGCGGCGGGGATTGACGGCGGTGGCGGTCTGCCTCTATGGTTCATTACTAGAGTAGTGAACCGCACAACCACAGAGGTGCCCGTGTTCGATGACCGAAGCCCGATCTACCGGCAGATAGCCGATCAGATCAAGGCCGACGTGGTACGCGGGGTGCTGGGCCCCGACGAGCAGGTCATGTCGACGACCCAGTACGCGGCGTATTACCGGATCAACCCGGCGACCGCCGCCAAGGCCTTCCAGCACCTCGTCGACGAGGGCGTCGTCTACAAGCGACGCGGCGTCGGGATGTTCGTCAGCCCGACCGCCCAACAGATGCTGCTCGCCCAACGGCGCGAGCACTTCTTCGCCGACGTCGTCGACCCGATGGTGGCCGAGGCACGCGCGATCCACATCCCGCTCACCGACATCGTCGAACACATCCGACAGCTGGCCGACACCACAAAGGACGACAACCAATGACGCTGGGCATCGAGGTGCGAAACCTGCAGCTCCGGTACGGGGAGACGGTCGCGCTCCACGATCTGGACTTCGACCTACCGGGCGGCAAGATCTACGGACTGCTGGGCCGCAACGGCTCCGGCAAGACCAGCCTGCTGTCCGCCCTCGCCGGATTCCACAAACCCGGCGCCGGGACCGTGCGGATCGGCGGGCAGCCCGTCTTCGAGAACCCCCACATCACCCGGCAGGTGTGCCTGATCCGGGAGAGCGGCGGCGTCGGCGACAAGACCGACTCCCTCAAGGACACCCTGCACATCGCGGCCAGCCTGCGCCCCGGCTGGGACGCCGGATACGCCGCCAAACTCGTCGAGCTGTTCGGGCTGCCGCTGGGCAAGAAGCTCGGCGAGCTGTCCCGGGGCCAGCGGTCCGCCTTCGGCGTCGCCGTGGGGCTGGCCGCCCGCACCCCGGTGACCATGTTCGACGAGGCCCACCTCGGCATGGACGCGCCGTCCCGGCAGGCGTTCCAGGACGAACTGCTGCGCGACTTCATGGCCAACCCCCGCACCATCATCATCTCCACCCATCTGATCGAGGAGCAGAGCCCGCTGTTCGAGCAGGTGCTGATCCTGCGCGAGGGCCGCCTGCTGCTGCACGAGGAGCTCGACGACCTGCGCTCGCGCGGTGTGTCGGTGACCGGACCGGCCGACGCCGTGGACACCTTCGTCGCCGGCCTCACCGTGCTCGGCGAGCAGCAGCTCGGCCGCACCAAGAGCGCCATGCTGTACGGCGCCCTCGACGACACCCGCCGCCGCGCGGCCCGCGAGGCCGGGCTGGACCTCGGCCCGGTCGCCCTGCAGGACCTGTTCACCCACCTCACCCAGCCCACGCGACTCACCCAGCCCACTGGACCCGCCCAGCCCACTGGACCCGCCCAGCCCACCGGAGCCGCCACATGAACCGCCTCGCCCGCCGGTGGCCGATCGGCCACCTGCTGTTCACCACCCACCTGCCGTTCCTGCTGCTCTGCTGGGCCGCCATGATGGTCCTGGCCGGACTGGTGCTGACCGGCGTCGCGATCTTCGGCACGGTCCGGATCAGCGCCATCGACGTCGGCGGCCAGATCCTGCGATGGCTCGCCCTCGGCTACGGGGGGTACCTGACCTACAACCTGCTGCCGGTGTACCTGGTGCACGGGCAGACCCGCCGGGAGTTCCTGCGGCAGGCGCCGGTGTTCCAGTTCGTGACGAGCGCCGCCGTGGCCGCACTGACCACCCTCGGGTACGCGGCCGAGTCGCTGCTGTACCGGGCGAACGGCTGGACCCAGGCGTTCACCGAGGACCGCCCCTACACCGCGGCCAGCCAGTACGGGGTGATCTTCCTGAGCTACTGGAGCATGCTGCTGGTGTGGTCACTGACCGGCCTGTTCATCGGCGCCGGTTTCTACCGCCTGCAGGCCGGCGGCGTCCTCACCCTGCTGCTCGCCCTGCCGCTGCTCGCGGTGAGCGGGCTGAGCACCGGCTTCCTGAACCTGCCCTTCCTCGACCTGGGCCTCGGGCTGCGCAACCCGGGTCTGCCGGCCGTCGTCGGGCTGTCCGCGCTGTGCGCGGTGGTGGCGCTCGGACTGGCCTGGGCGCTCGCCCGGGACATGCCGCTGCGGACCCGCACCAGCTGAGGACACCGCGAAACCGGGACGGGGATCCGGGTACGTGTCCGGATCCCCGTCCCGCCGCCGCGGATTACGGTGTGGCAGTGAATGCGCAGCGGAGTACCCGACCATCCAGGGTACCGATCGCAAGCCGGTCCGGTCCCGACCGCACGACGGAGAGCGGGACCACCCGGTGGCCGTTGACCCGCAGTTCCTGCCGGACATGCACGGAGCCGTCCTCGGCACGCAGGATTACCAGCTCCCCAGAGTTGAACGTGACGTAGACGAAGTCACCGTCGGCGTCGAGCGCGGTGACCTGGTGATCTGCCGTGAAGACCCATTGGAGATCACCGGTCGGGTAGGCGCGGCGTACCACGAAGACATTTCCCGGCAGCAGGCCGGCAACGTCATGAACCTCCCCGGCGTGCACGAGTGCGGGTCCAGACTGGTCCTCCAGGTAAGCACCACAGCCGCCGAACAGTTTGCCACCTCGCGACTTATCCCATTCGAGTGGAAACAAGTGTCGCATCGAGCCGTCCCGCGCATCGACCGAGACAACCCACTTGCTTCGCCCGGGTTCGTTTCCTCGACCCTGGAGAAAAAGCAGGTCAGGCGCGTAGCGGATGTCGAAGAAGTGGTTGAACAAGTCATAGGGGCCAAGTTCGGCGGTCGCGGTATTCACGCCGGCGGTGGAATAGGCGACAACCTTCCCGGCTCCTGGCCCACTGCCGTGCTCGGTGTCTCGCAGCGCCCACCAGCCATCCGCCCGGGACACTATGACAGCGGAGAACTCGGGTTCATGGGTTGCCCTGACCACACCTTGGCCCAGGTCGACCTCCGCCACCACACTCGGATCGAGCGTCCACCGCTTGTTCTCGAACCTGCGCGCCGTTTGCGTCAGCACCAGCGCCGTTCGCCCCTCCGGAAGCACCTTCACCTGGTGCCCCGCGCCGTCGACCGGAAGCCGCCACAGCGGGTCGTCGGACATCGCGGACCAGCACTCCAGGCGGATGCCTTCGAGCGCGGCAACGATCCGACCATCGGGCAGTGAATCCACCGCCCATACCGCTCGCCGGGCCGCCCAACGCAGTCCGCGTTCCTCGCAGAGTTTCTCGACGACGCTCACGGCGCCTGCCGGGTCGGTCCGCGGCGCATCCGGAACCGGCGTCTCCCCATGCGGTACCCGCAGCATTCCGTCGGTAGCGTGGTTCCAGTCGTCACGACGAATCGAGCAGGCCAGGGACGTGGTGGCGAACCGCTCCTCGTCCTCGTCGCAGGCAATGGCGAGCACCAGGTCAAGCGTCTGCGAATCGCGCCACGCGACCTGCCGCACCTCGCGCGGATGAGCGAGCAAAGACACGGTGGCGCCGGTGGTGAGGTCCAGCAAGAGCAGTTCGCCCTTGTAGGCCCACCCGCCGTCATAGGAGCCGGTGCCGATGACTGCCAGCGACAGAACCGGATGGCAGGCGATCACGTTTGTCGGCCAGCGGGTGGTGCTGTGGTGCTGGAGGTCCAGGTTGCCGGACGTATA
>DASVVF010000878.1:0-10266 GCA_036386695.1 Catenuloplanes sp.
CCGGCATACCGAGCCGGTCCACTTCGTACAGATGTGGGTCGTGCCGGACGAGCCCGGCAGCACACCCGGATACGAACAACTGGAGATCGAAGGTGAGCTGCTCGCCGGCGGACTGATTCCGGTGGCCTCCGGAATGGACAAGCACGACGGCGCCGCGGCGATCCGCATCCGCAACCGTTACGCCGCCCTGCACGCCGCTCGGCTGCGACCGGGCCAGAGCGTCGAACTGCCCGACGCCCCCTTTCTGCACCTGTTCGTGCCACGCGGCACGGTCGATCTCGACGGCACCGGTGCGCTGGCGACCGGCGACGCGGTGCGTTTCACCGCCACCGGCGGTCAACGGGTCACCGCCACTGAACCCGCCGAGATCCTCGTGTGGGAAATGCACGCCACCCTCACCTGAGCGCACGCGTGACGACGAACGCCCGGCAGGTCCACGTCGGACCGGCCGGGCGTTCGCGCGTCGCTGGGCAGGGGTCAGACGCGGCTCCACCGCTGGTTGGTGCCGCCGTTACAGTCCCAGATCCGGACCGTGGAGCCGTTGGCGGTCGCCGCGACATCGAGGCAACGGTTCGCCCCGACCGCGGTGATACTGCCGTCGGCGTTGAAGCGCCATTGTTGGTTGGTCTGGCCGTTGCAATCCCAGATCGCCACCCGGGAACCGTTGGCGGTCGCCGCGCCCGACACGTCCAGACACTTGGTGCCGTAGACCCGCAGTTCGCCGGCGGCGTTCGAGGTCCAACTCTGGTTCGGCCTACCGTGGCAGTCCCAGATCGTCGCTACCGCGCCGTTGATCTGCGAAGCGCCGGTCACATCCAGACAGCGTCCGGAGGCGGTGCCGCGCAACGTCGACGTGGTGCCACCCGGCGGGGTGATGACACCGCCACCGGACACCACGTACATCACCGCACCGTGGGACGGGACGGAGGCGCTGATGGTGGCGCCGGAGGTGCTGTTCGTGTGCGTCCACAGGTCGCGCACCGAGTAGCTGGACGCCGCGCCGAGGCCGAGGGCGCCGGCGGTCGTCGACACGGTCGCGGTGCTGCCGCCCCGGTTGAGCAGGACGGTGGCCACCGAGCCGTTGGCCATCGGCTTGCGCCACACCTCCAGGTTGCCGTTGTCGCTGATCTTGTGCCCCTGCCGGCCGCCCCAGTCCTGGTTGACGGCGATCACGTCGGTGTTGGTGAGGATCGCGCGGGTGGCGGCGCTCATCGAGCGCAGGTCGTTACCGGCGATCAATGGAGCGTTGAGCAGAGCCCAGAGGCTGAAGTGCGCACGGGACTCCGTCTCCGACAGCCCGCTGTTGCCGACCTCCAGCATGTCCGGGTCGTTCCAGGCGCCCGGGCGGGAGTAGTTGACCAACCCCACCTGGGAATCGAGAATGCTCATCACCGAGGTCCAACTGGCCACGATGTCGCCGGTGGTGCGCCACGAGTTGCCCACCTGCGGACCCCAGGTCCAGACGCTCTCCTGACCCCAGTTGCACAGGCTGTACAGGATCGGCCGGCGGGTGGCGGCCAGGGCGTCACGCATGGCGGTGTAGCGCTGTTGGGCCGTGCGGCCCTGGTGGTCACCGCAGTTGTCGTACTTCAGGTAGTCGATACCCCACGACGCCCACAGGTTCGCGTCGCGCTGCTCGAACCCCAGGCTCGCCGGATAGCCGGCGCAGGTGGTGGTGCCGGCGGACGAGTAGATACCGAGCAGGAGACCCCGGGCGTGGACGTAGTCGGCCAGAGCGCGGATGCCGCTCGGGAACTTCTGTGGATCGGCGACCAGGTCCCCGCTGGCGTTACGGCTCCTGGTCGACCAGCAGTCGTCGATGTTGACGTACCGGTAGCCGGCGGCCGCCATGCCGCTGGAGACCATGACGTCCGCGGTCTGTCGGACCAGGGTCTCGTTGATGTTGCAGCCGAACGTGTTCCAGTCGTTCCACCCCATCTGCGGGGTCCGGGCGAGGCCGTTGTCGAGCGCCAGGGCGGGGCTGGCCAGGACCAGCGGGACGGGTATCGCCGCGGCCGCGAGCAGCAGCGGCAGGACCGCGCGAAGCATTCTGCGCATACGGGACTCCGTTTGTTTACGGGTGGATGGGCCCGAGCGGGTCGCGAGGAGCGCTTTGTCGATGGTCCCGGCCGGCAGGATCGCCGGCGATGTGAGGTCCCCGACGGGGTGGGGCAGGCAGCCCTCCGCTAGGCCGATGCTAGGACCCGCCGCACCCACGGTCAAGCGATGTCCACCGATCTATTGAGGGCCTGCCGTGCCGCTTCGTGGCCGCTCTGTCCATCGTTGACAGCGGAACATCGCGAGGACGTGCTGGGGTCTTCTGGGCACGTACGCTTAAGGGATGGCCGATGAGATGGCGTACGGGCAGTTGGGCCGCTCGGGTCTGCTGGTGAGCCGGGTCGGCCTGGGGACGATGAACTTCGGGTACCTGGTGGACGAGGCGGCCAGTTTCGCGGTCATGGACGCCGCGTTCGAGGCGGGGATCAACTTCTTCGAACCGCCGACGTCTACGGTGGGCCGCAGTCGCCGGACATGAAGCAGGGCTACGGCGTCTCGGAGGAGACCGTCGGCCGGCGGTTGTACAACCTGGCCGTGCGCGCGGTGGAGCAGGAACTGATCCCGGCGTTGCGCCACCTCGGCGTCGGCCTGATCCCGTACAGCCCGCTGCACGCCGGCCTGCTCGCCGGCGCACTCGAAACGGGCTCCGACGACGACCGGGTCGAAGCGCACCGTCACCAACTCGAAGCGTACGAAGAACTGTGCCGGGAGCTGGGCGCCCGGCCCGAGGCCGTGGCGGTGGCCTGGCTGCTGCGCAACCCGCCGTGTCCACCACGATCGTCGGAGCGATGACCATCGAGGAGCTGCACTCGGATCTGGGCGCGCTGTCGGTGCAGCTAGATGACGAGGTCATGGCGCGACTCGACCGGATCTGGCCTGGGCCGGGAGAAGCGGCCCAGGCTTACGCCTGGTGAAGCGCGTTCGGCGTCAGCCAGCCCGTCCCTACAACCCCCATCAGGTGGGGCGGCTTCTGCGTCGCGCTGGCGGCCTACTGGGTCGAGTCAATCATGGGGCGCGGCGGCGAGGGCGCCCGTCAGTGGTCGGAGTTACCTGGCCGAGCGGTTGGCGGTGGCGACGGTGTTGACGTGGCCGTCGGCCAGCTCGCCGCCGGCGGGAATGACCGGCCGCCCGGACAACGCCAGGGCCGGGAGCAGGATGAACACCACGATCACCAGCGGGAGTAAGACCGGTCGACGGTGCCCCCGGGGCCCCAGGACCGCGTCGAAGAAGGCCTGCGGTCCGGACTCCGACGAGCCCTGACGGAGCCGCCGTGACGGGTGGTTCGGGTAGCCGTGCGGGCGCATGTCGCGTCCCTCCTCCGCGTCGCTTTCCGGCTGGGCCCGAGGCGCGGCTTCAACACGGAACGCTATGAGCGATGTACGGAGAGTGTAGGCACGGGTTGCCGGCAGCGACCACTTCCTTCACAGGACCTTGACGAGTTCACCGGCCGGCGCGACCTCCGACGCCGGGCGGATCGACGGGTGCAGGGCGGCGACGCCCACGCAGATGTACGCCAGCAGCCAGCCGACGTCGACGGCACCACCGGAGTAGGAGAACCTGGTGAGCAGCAACGCGTAGACGGTGTCGGTGCACAGTTGTGGGACCAGTCCGGCGACGAGGAACCGGTAGCTGACGGTGCGGGCGCCCGGCGTCGTCAGCAGCCGCACCAGCATCACGATGATCAGCACGTCGCCGGCCGGGTAGGCGAGCAGCACAAGCCGTTCGAACGAACCCAGGTCCCTGACGAGCACGATCGGGCGCATCAGGAATGTCCACGACAGCAACGTCAGCCCGGTGGACACGATCGCCGCGTCGAGGAGTTCGGCCCGGCGGCGGGAGCTTCGGTAGGGCGACCGGCGGCTCCCTGATGATGGCCCGACTTCGCCGATACGTCCCCCGCGACCAGCGCTCCCGAGGCACAATGAGTAGACGATTTGTGATGGTAAGCCACAAGATGTGGGGTCGGGTGCACGGTGAACGCGAGTGCGGACGGTGAGGCGGCGGCGCGGGCTCCCCTGCCCGCCGGCCGGTCGCGAACCGTGTTACGCCGTTGGTTGACCCTCGCCGGCCTGTGCTTCGGTGCGACCGCCGGCTTGCTGATCACGGGACAGGCGGCCCGCGCCGACGACGGTCCCACCCCGCTGGGCAGCAGTCCAATCGTCCGCGATGTCGCCGGTACGGGGCACGCCCGGCTGTCCAAGCCAGCGCCCCGGCCGGTGTCCGTCACCGCGCCGCGTACCCCCGCGGGTGCCGCCATCGCGGGGGCAGCGCGCAGCGGTCCGGCCGCCGCCCCCCGCCGGCCGCGAACGGACCGGGCCACGGGCGTGTCGAAGCCGCCGAGGCCGGGGATTCCGGCCTCCACCGGCGTCCGCCCCACGGTGGCTCGGCCCCACAGCGGCCCGCCGAAGACCAAGCCCGTCCGCGAGACGGTAGGGACAAGACCGCGACCGGCGGCCCTGACGGTCTCGCCGAAGCGGTTGGCGCCGCCGGCAGCGCCCGCGGCGCTACCACAGGCCGGGCACGCCACGGTCAACGCCGTCATCGGCGCCACCCCGGCCATCCCCACGCTCAACGCCGCAGCACCCGCGGTGCCAGCGCTGACGGTGCCAGCGCTCACGACCCCAGCGCTCACGACCCCAGCGCTCACGATCCCAGCGTTCACCGCGCCCAGAGTCACCGCGCCCAGGGTCACCGCGCCGGCGGTCATCGTCCGGCCGGCGTTGTCGAACGCCGTTGAGCGGTCCGCCGAGCGGGTGGGCCAGGGCGGCCGGGGGCCGGTCACGGGGGACCCGGTTCGCGCGGGCGCGGTCGCGTACGTCGGCTGGGCGGCCCTCGGACGAGTCCTCCCGGGCATCACGGACGATCCCGCGGCACCTGTCGAGACGGTGCGTCGTACGCCGCTGGCCTACCCGGTCACCCGGCGGGCACCCGCCACCGGGACCCCGTCGCCGGTCCGGCCACCCAGCCACCCCCAGCCCGCCCCCGCGCCGCCCTCGTCATTGTCGACGGCGAACGCCGCCGACACCCAGCACGCTGGCGCGACCCTCGCAACCCTGCCCACCCCCACGGGCATCACCGCCCCGCGCGTCGCCACGGCTCACCCGCCGCGCTCAGCGACCATCACCCCCGACACCCGCCCAGGCTGACGGTCCACCAGTCACCGTCAGCCCATTGCCCGATCACCCCGCAGGGGCGATCACTCTCAAGACTGGTAGGCAATCCCATGAACCGATGGATCAACCGTGGCGTCGCCACGGCCGGCCTCGCCGCAGGTGCCTGGCTCCTCACCGCCGCACCGGCCCACGCCGACACCACCGACCAACCCACCACCAACCCCACCCGGGCAACCGTCACCCTGCGCGTCGACCTCGACGGCGGCGCGATCGACCCCCGTACCCGCCCCAACGCCAGCCGGGTCACCACCACGACCGCATCCCACACCAACGGACAACCCACCCACCGCAGCACCACCCGGGCCGGCACCCCCGTCCCCGGTCGCACCACCGCCCGGCTCCAGGTCGGCACGTCAACCGCCCGACCGGGCCGCCCCACCACCGCCCGGGTCCAGCCCGAAACCCCCGGCCGCCCCCGGATCCAGCCCGGCACCCAGGGCCGCACCACCGCCCGGATCCACACCGGCACCCCGGGCCGCACCACCGCCCGGATCCAGGTCGGCGCGCCTGCGGGGCGACCTGGCCCGACCAGCTCCGGACGGATTGTCCCGCACACCCACCCCGCGGCGGACAACCACACGGCACACGGCCGGCTGGCCACCGCGTGGGTCGACTTCACGGTCGGCGACCGGGGCAGGTCGGGCGGGACATCCGGCGCCGGGACTTCGGACACCGGGAACCGCGCCACCCTCGACGGCGACGGAATCCCCGGCCGCAGCGTTCCGACGCCGGGGGCCTTCCAGGTCAACGGCGACGTCTGCCTGACCCTGGGCACGGCGGCGGGCTGCCATCCCGCCGGCGCCGGGGCCCAGCGGCCGACGACGACCGACGCGCCGGCGACCGTGACCGGGCACACCACGGCCAACGGCCGGCTCCTCAACTCGCCGCCGACCAGCGCCGCGCTGGAACTCGACGCCGCGATCCAGCCGACCACCGCCGCCGGTCTCGCAGCCAATGCCGAGCTGTGCCTGACCGTGGGCAGGGCGGCCCGCTGCGGCCGGGACGAGGGCCCCGCCCGGGACGCCGGACCCACCAACCGGCGGGCAGCGCCGTTCGTGACGGTGGCGGCGGCGTTGGCCCACCCGCAGACGGCGGTCACCGCCACCGTGGCCGGCGCCGCCGGCTCCGGCTCCGCGGGGGGCTCTGAGCCCGGTTCCGGCGACCGCTCTGACTCCGGTTCCGGCCCTGGTTCCCGCGACGGTGCCGCCTCTGATCCCGGCTCCGGCGGCGCCGGCGGCTCCGGTGCTGGTCCTGGTAACGGATCCGGGGCCGGCGACGGTGATGGGTCCGGCTCGACTGAGGGGACGGCCGGCGACTCCGGTCGGGTTGACGGCGCGGCGGATCGTACCGGCGGCGCGGTCAACACCTCGGGGACCGGCGGGCTGCCGCGGCTGCTGAGCAGGACCGGCGCCTCGGTCGCCTCGACCCGCTTGGCGACGGCGCTGGCCGGACCGGCTGGGTTCGGCTCATCGGATCAGTCCGGCGGGCTCTCGGCCGGGCGGCTGCCGCGCACCGGCGCGGCCGGGCAGACGTTGTCGGGTGCCGGCATCGCGATGGTGCTGATCGGCATCCTGCTCATCCTCGCCAGCCGTCGCCGGCGGGTCTGAGCGGTCCGGCGGCGTCCCCCAGGGCCGGACCACGGTCCCGGGGGACGCCGCGGAACGACCCAGCGTGACGCCTCCCGGCCCCCCGGTGACACCGCTCAGCCGAGCCGACCGATCCACCATGGACGGCCGGGGGGCAGAGCTCGGCCAGAACCGGGCGGGGCCTGCCTGTCCGGCTCAGTCGCCGACGGTCGGGTGCGACGGCGCGCCCGAGCCGGCGGCGCGGCGGTGGCGGGACAGTTCGACGTGGTCATGGGCGGAGACGATGTCCACGCGATCCCCGTGCGTGGCGCGCAGCTCGCCCAGCCGGGCGACGTTGGCCCGGCGGGCGGCTCCGTCGGTCTGCATGATGATCGGGAACACCCGGAGGACCGGGGTCGAATGGGGACGGACCGGATCGGTTTCGCCGTGGAAGAAGTACGCCTCACCGGCGTGCAGTAGCCAGCCGGACCCGGTGTCGACTGCCACGCCGGTGTGCCCACGGGTGTGCCCGGCGAGCGGCACCAGCAGGATCTCCGGGGGGAGGCCGGCGAGTTGGCGTACCGCGTCGAAGCCGAACCACGCCTCCCCGCCGCCGGCGTAGGTGGCCCACGTCGGACCGTGCGCCCATTGGTTGCGGCGGTAGCGGTAGCGCTCGGCGCGGGTGCGCGGCCGCATGGCGGCCCGGTGCTCGTCCGCGTGCACGTGCACCGTCGCCCATGGGAAGTCGCTGATCCCGCCGACATGGTCGACGTCGAGGTGGGTCAGCACGATGTGCCGGACGTCGGTCGGCCGGTACCCGAGCTCGGCGACCTGGTGCAGCGCGGTCTCGGCGGCATCGAGGCGGGGTCGGGTGAGCCGCACGAACGGACGGCCCAGCGAGCCGGCCGGATCGCGCAGGTCGGCCGTGCCCATGCCGCTGTCCACCAGCACGAGACCGTCCGCGGTCTCGACGAGCAGGCAGTGGCAGACCATCACGCCGGCCTGGAACAACCCTCCCGTACCGTTGACCAGGCGGCGGCTCAGTGGGTGCATGGTGCCGCAGTTGAGGTGATGCACGCGCACGGGATGTCCCGTCTGTCAGGGGGCGATGCTGGCGTTGACGAACGTGGCGAGCTGGTCGGCGACCGCCCGCAGCGGCGCGGTGTCGTGCTGGACGCGGGCGAGCAGCAGGGCACCCTCCACGGCGGACAGGATGACGGTGGCCAGTGGCCCGGACTGCTCGACCGGGACGCCCCAGCCCCGCAGCGCCGCCGCGATCCCGTCGATCCAGGCGGCGTAGGCCTGCCCGCACGCCGAGCGGATCGGCTGACTGGCCCCGGCCGCGTCCTGCGCGACGGCGGCGACGGGGCAGCCGGTCAGATACTCCGAGGCCGTCAACTGCGCGGCGAGCAGGTCGACGACAGCCGTCAGGCCCGTCCGCGGGTCGGCGGCGGTGAGCGCTGCCCGCAGCTGCTCGCCCAGGGCTTCGGCCGACATCGCCACCGCCTCGACGGCGATCTGTTCCTTGCCGCCGGGGAAGTGGAAATACAGCGAACCTTTGGGTGCCTGGCCGGCGCTGACGATCTGGTTGAGCCCGGTGCCGTGATACCCCTGCCGTTGGAAGAGGCCGGCCGCCGTCCGCAGTACCCGCTCGCGGGTGTCCCGTCCCGTTGTCATGGGATCAATATACAGACCGGTCTAGTTATCGGCTAGCCAGTCGCCACAGCTATCCCGGCCGCCGGTCGACCACTCGGGCACCCCGGGTGGCGCCGGAGTGCGTAGCGGTGTCGGTAGTTTCCCGGTACCGCGCCGGCCGGCGCTGGCGCAGGCTATCCACATACAGCCGCCGAACCGGTAGAGGGGAAGCCGCATGCCAGCGGAACGCGACACCGGTAGCCGTGCTCGCGCACGACAGCGGTCCAGCGCGTCCGCGCAGCGCGCGGAGGCGCTGCTCGCCGAGCCGTTCGCCGACGCCACCGAGGCCACCATCGGGGTACGCCGGGCCATCTGCCACGCGTTGCTGGCGATCTACTGGGAGCTGCGCCGGATTCGCACGCCACCGACGGTCCTGACCCCCGGCGCACACCCGACGGACGCCTTCGACGTGCCGTACCAGGGCGAGGCCGGACGGTACGTGGGCAACGCCGCCGCCGACAGCGAAGCGCCGTACCCCCGGCTGGAGCCCTGGGTGTTGGACTGCGACGTCGATCAACTGCTGGAGAACCAGGGTGGGAAATCCACCGCGCTGTCGCCCCGACTGGACCTGGACACCGTACCGGGACGCCGGTGGCCGGCGCTGCCCCAGCCGTCCGCCCGGCGCATCGACAACATCAATGACACCGCCTGGCAGCCCGCCATGCTCCACCCGCTGCACGAGGCACTGCTGAGCGCGCTGGTGCTGACCACCGGTCACGGATACGGCGACGAACCCGAACCGCCCACACCGGCATCCCAGCCCCGCTACGTCCGACGCGCCGTCGAGGCGATCAACGCCGATCCCGCACATCCCTACACCGCCGACGGCCTGGCGGCCCTGGTCGGCGTGAAGGTACGGACGCTGCAACAGGGTTTCCGCACCCATCTGGGCATCTCGCCGATGGCGTACCTACGTAGCGTGCGCCTCGCCCGGGCGCACGAGGACCTGCTTGGCGACGAGACGGCGGGCATCGCCGAGGTGGCGTACCGCTGGGGCTTCACCCACCTGGGTCGATTCGCCGCCGTGTACGCGGAACAATACGGCGAGGCGCCGTCACGCACCCGCGACCGCCAGTCGACCGGCTGAACCACCCCCGGCGCCGGGCTTGGGAACCGGTTGATCCGGTCAGCCGGCCGGCACGACCTCCCGACGCCGCAGCCCGAACACCGCCGTCAGCAGCCCGCCGACCGCCCCGACCAGCAGGTAGAAGCCCGGCGCGATGGGGCTGTTGGTGGTGGCGACCAGCCAGGTGGACACGTACGGGGCGGTGCTGCCGAACAGGGCGATGCCGACGTTGAGGGCCAGGGCGGTCGCGGTGAAGCGGACGGCCACCGGAAACAGGACCACGGCCAGCACGGTCCCGACGGTGTAGCCGGCGCCCAGGAACATCGTCCACAGACTCTGGCCGATCAGGGCGGCGGCCAGGGTCCGGCCCTCGGTGATGATCAGGAGCCCGGGCACGGCCGTGACAGCGAGCCCGACCATGGCACCGATCGCGACCCGACGCAACGGCAGCCGGTCGACGAGGTAGCCGCCCAGCAGGGCGGAGGCCGCGAGCGTGAGGACCGCCACCAGGTTGGCCGCGAACGCCTGCGGCGGGGCCAGGCCCACGCGCTGGGTCAGGTAACCGGGAAGGAAGCCGACCACCAGGTACACCCCGAGCGAGGTGACGGCCATCCATATCCCCAGCACGAACATCCCGCGCTTGGCGGTGGTCAGCGCCCGGGCCAGCGGCGCCCGACCTCCGCCGGCCTGTTCCCCCAGGGCGAGGAAG
>DASVVF010000879.1:0-10342 GCA_036386695.1 Catenuloplanes sp.
GTGGTCGGGTGCGGGCGAGTGGCAATCGAACGGACATGTCCGGCTACCTCCCGCTCTAGCTGTCCCCCGTTGGAGGTCGGTCCCCACCAGTCGTAGCCCCAAGGTGGCTCTGCGTCATGGCCGCGGATTCGCGTACACTGCACGGGCGAGTGGATGTCCCGGTGGCAGCGCGGCACCGATGGGGGAGCGCCCCCGCCGGGCAGGTCCACCAGGAGAGCCCCCACCCGAGCACACCCAGCACAAGGGAGCAGCGCGTGCCCCGAGGCGACGGCCGGTTGACCGACGATCTGGACCCCCAGGAGCGCGGCCCGCAGGATGCCTGTGGCGTCTTCGGCGTCTGGGCCCCGGGTGAGGAGGTCTCCAAGCTCAGCTACTTCGGCCTTTTCGCTCTTCAGCACCGGGGGCAGGAAGCGGCCGGGATCGCGGTCAGTGACGGCTCCGGGGTGGTGGTCTACAAGGATCTCGGGCTGGTGGCCCAGGTCTTCGACGAGCCGACCCTGGCGAGCCTGCGCGGGCACCTGGCCATCGGCCACACCCGCTATTCCACCACCGGTGGCTCCAACTGGGAGAACGCCCAGCCCACCATCCGGGCCACCACGGCCGGCACCACGATCGCGTTGGCCCACAACGGAAACCTGGTCAACACGGCGGAGCTGGCCCGCGAGGTGGCCGAGCGGGGCCTGGACGTCGACGGCGGCGCCACCTCGGACACCGCGCTGGTGACGACCCTGCTGGCCAGCCGCCCGGACGTGTCCGTCGAGGCGGCCGCCATGGAGGTGCTGCCGACGTTGCGGGGAGCCTTCAGCTTCGTCTTCATGGACGAGTCGACCCTCTACGCCGCCCGCGACCCGCAGGGCGTACGGCCGCTGGTGCTGGGCCGGCTCGAGCGCGGCTGGGTCGTCGCCAGCGAGACCGCGGCGCTGGACATCGTCGGCGCGAGCGTCGTGCGCGAGGTCGAGCCGGGTGAGCTGATCGCCATCGACGAGCACGGCCTGCGGTCGGCCCGGTTCGCCGCGCCCGACCCCAAGGGCTGCCTGTTCGAGTACGTGTACCTGGCGCGCCCCGACACCACCATCGCCGGGCGCAACGTCTACTCCGCCCGGGTGCAGATCGGTCGGCAGTTGGCCAAGGAACATCCGGTCGAGGCCGACCTGGTCATCCCAGTGCCGGAGTCGGGTACGCCGGCCGCGATCGGGTACGCCGAGGCCTCCGGCATCACCTACGGCGCCGGCCTGATGAAGAACGCGTACGTCGGGCGGACCTTCATCCAGCCGTCCCAGACGATCCGCCAGTTGGGTATCCGGCTGAAGCTCAACCCGCTGCGGGAGAACGTGCGCGGTAAGCGGGTCGTCGTCGTCGACGACTCGATCGTGCGGGGCAACACCCAGCGGGCCCTGGTGCGGATGCTGCGCGAGTCCGGGGCGCTGGAGGTGCACGTCCGGATCTCCTCACCGCCGGTGCAGTGGCCGTGTTTCTACGGCATCGACTTCGCCACCCGGGCCGAGTTGATCGCGAACGGCCTCGACGACGAGGGCATCCGCCGCTCCATCGGGGCCGATTCGCTGGGCTATGTTTCGCTGGCCGGCCTGGTGTCGGCAACCGAGCAGCCGACGACACGGCTGTGCAAGGCCTGCTTCGATGGGGAGTACCCGATCGGGTTGCCGGCCGGCAATCTGATCGGTAAACACCTGCTCGAGGGGGTCGGGAAGCGCGCCGGTCGGCCTGAAGGTGCAAGCGTCGGCAAGCAGGAGCAGGATTACGACACCGGGGCCGACAACGTCGGTCCGGGCACGAAGCCGCTCGTCGGCAGCCCCGGCGGTGGCGACGCCCTGCACCGCCCGTAGGCGCACCCCGGCTGGTCGACACCACCGGCCGGAAGCACGAAGGTCGGGAGATCCCCGACCGCTGTCCCACGCGGCCCGCCGCGCGAAGCACACAAGGGGAGAACGTGACGCACGTGACCGAGCGCAGTAGTGCGGGATCCGAAGGCGCCGACCGTCAGCCGTGGACGGCTGGGGCCGGGCGGACCACCCGCAAACGGACCGTCACGTACGCGGACGCCGGAGTGTCCATCCACGCTGGGGAACGGGCGGTGGAGCTGTTGAAGTCGAAGGTGCAGCGGACGACGCGGCCCGAGGTGATGGGCGACATCGGTGGATTCGCCGGCCTGTTCCGCCTCGATGTCAAGAAGTACCACAACCCGATCCTGGCCTCGTCGACCGACGGCGTGGGCACCAAGCTGGTCATCGCCCAGCAGCTCGACATCCACGACACCGTCGGCATCGACCTGGTCGCCATGGTCGTGGACGACCTGGTGGCCTGCGGTGCCGAGCCGCTGTTCCTGCTCGACTACATCGCCTGCGGCGAGGTGGTGCCGGAGAAGGTCGCCGAGATCGGCGCGGGCATCGCGGACGGTTGCCGCTACGCGGGCTGTGCGCTGCTCGGCGGGGAGACCGCCGAACACCCGGGGGTGCTGCGCCCGGACGAGTACGACGTGTCGGCGACCGGCGTCGGGGTGGTGGAGGAGAGCGAGATCCTCGGCCGCGACCGGGTCGAGATCGGCGACGTGGTGATCGCCATGCGCTCGTCCGGCCTGCACTCGAACGGCTTCTCGCTGGTCCGGCACGTGCTGCTGGGCGCGGGCCGGATGCGGCTGGAGACCGTGGTGGAGGAGTTCGGCCGGCAGCGCACCCTCGGGGAGGAGCTGCTGACCCCCACCAAGATCTACGCCAAGGACTGCCTGGGCCTGATCTCCGAGTGCGAGGTACGGGCGCTGGCCCACGTCACCGGTGGCGGCATTCCCGGGAACCTGGTCCGGATCCTCCCGGAGCACGTCGACGCCGTGGTCAACCGCTCCACCTGGAAGCCGCAGTCGATCTTCGAGTTGATCCAGTCGAAGGGCCGGATCGACGACCCGGAGATGGAGTCGACGTTCAACATGGGTGTCGGCATGTTCGCCATCGTGTCGGCGACCGACGCCGATCGCGCGCTGGCCTACCTGGCCGGCCGGGGCATCGACTCGTGGCAGGTCGGCGAGATCATCGAAGGCACCGGCGCGGTGCACATGGTCGGGCAACACACCCGCGGCTGAGCCGGTAGGGCTTCACCCGGGTGCACACCTCCCCTAGCCTAAAGCGGCAAAGCTGGCAGACGGAGGTGCGGAACGTGGCGGTTCGACGGTCGGCGGACGGGACCGGCGACGCCTTCTCCGGCATGCGCGGGATCGCCACCGCCCCGTCGTACGTGGTCATGCAGCCCACGACGCTGTGCAACCTCGACTGCACGTACTGCTATCTCCCCTGGCGCGCCGACGACCGCCGGATGCCGGTGGCGGTGGCCGAGGCGGTCGCCGGGCCGGTGAACGCCTGGGCGGCCGACCGCCGGTTCTCGGTGGTGTGGCACGGCGGCGAGCCCCTCGCCGCCGGGCGGGAACACTTCGCCGCGCTGCTGGAGCCGTTCGACGAGCGGGTCGAGCACCATGTGCAGACGAACGCGACGCTGGTGGACGACGCCTGGTGCGCGTTCTTCACCGAACACGGGGTGCGGGTCAGCGTGAGCGTCGACGGCCCCCGGGAGCGCAACGGCGAACGGGTCACCCGGGGCAACCGGCCGGCGTACGACCGCATCCTGGCCGGGGTCGGGGCGCTGCGTCGGCACGGCATCGGCTTCTCCGCCCTCTGCGTCGTCACCCGCCCGGAGCCGGGCCTGGCCGCGGAGCTCTACGGGTATTTCCTCGAACTCGGTTGTGACGTGCTCGGCATCAACATCGAGGAGCGCGAGGGCGTCAACACCCGGGCGAACGCGCACCCGGAGGAGGCCGTGACCGGCTTCTGGACGGAGCTCACGGCGGCGTGGCGGCGCGATCCGCGGATCCACCTGCGCGAGGTGGAGTGGTCCCTGCGGTACGCCGGGGCAGTGCTCGACGGCACCGAGGACGACGTGCTGCCCCGGCAGTTGGACCCCATCCCGACGGTCGCCTACGACGGGTCGGTGGTCCTCCTCTCGCCGGAGCTCGCCGGTTTCTCCGACCCCCGGTACGGGGATTTCACCAGCGGCAACGTGCTCACCACGGCGCTGCCGGAGATCCTGGCGGCGGCGACGACGACGCCGTGGGTGGCCGAGTTCCTGACCGGCGTCCAGGCGTGCCGGCAGACCTGCCCGTACTTCGGGTTCTGCGGGGGCGCGCACGCCGCCAACAGGTATTTCGAGCACGGGCGCTTCGACGGTACGGTGACCGACCACTGCCGCAACAGCAAGATGCGTCTACTGGAGGGAGTGCTCAACCATGCCCGAGACCACCAGCCAACGGCCGTCTGACCACCTGGAGGACGTGGTCCTCGAGGCGGGATCCGAGGATCCGGGGGCCGGCGATCCGAGGGTCGGGGATCCGGTGGCCGATCGGGTGCGCGGGATGCGGGCGGGGTTGTCGGTCCTGCTGGCCGAGGCGGACGAGGCGCGCCGACGGCGCACCGAGATGGCCGCCGGCGACGGCGGGACCGCGGTGTGCGCGTGGAACCACTTCGAGAACATCCCGACGTTCTACAACTGGAACAACCGCCCCCGCTGAGCACGCCAGTCCGATCGAAGACCCGCGCCGCGAACCGCCGGCGCGGGTCTTTCGATGATCAGCGATGCCGAGGGGCGATGGTCGCCAGGTCGCCACGTGGGTGAGTACGCGGTGAGGCCGCGTGCCCGGATGTCACCGGCGGTCAGCGCGCAGAGGGAACCCAGTCGTCCGGGTCGTCGTCTGCGTCGTCCTCGTCCTCGTCGTCGGCATTTTTGTAGCCGTCGTCGAGGTGGTGGTCCGACTTTCCAGCACCCGCCAACTCGCGCTGCAAGGCGGTGAGGTCGGTGTTCGGGGAGTGGTACTTCAACTCCCGCGCCACCTTCGTCTGCTTGGCCTTAGCACGGCCGCGCCCCATGGCTCGACCCCCTCGCACAGAATTCGGGGCAGCCCGAAGGCGGGCCCCGATGACGTCAGGCATCTCTCGTGGGTCTTACGGTACATGGGGATCGCCTCCTTCGGCACCTCGGGTTGCCGGGGCCGCGATCCGCGCGTCGTGCCACCCACCTGGGGCGGTCCGCCGGTGCCGGCGCGGCGACCCACCGTCACCGCGCCGGGTCCGGATCAGCGACCGGATGACCGGCCCGTCGGGCCCGGGCCGGCCCCCGTCCTGGTCAGCCGAGATGAATGGCGCGGAGCCGGCCCACGTCGGCCATCCGTCGCTCGGCGAGCCGGTCCGCGGCGACGGCCGGCGGCACCCCTTCGGCGTCCGCGGCGCGCAGGATCTCCCGGGTGGTGTCGTAGATCCGGGTGGCCCGCAGCTTGGCGCGCTCGAAGTGGAACCCGGAGGCGGTGGTGCCGGGTGCGACCGCCGCGCCGACGATCTCGTCGGCGACCTGGATGACCCCGCCGGCGTTGACGACGTAGTCGGGTGCGTACAGGATGCCGCGTTCGGCCAGCAGCTTCTCGACACCGGGGTGGGCCAGCTGGTTGTTCGCCCCACCGGCCACCACCTTCGCGCGCAGGACCGGCACGGTGTCGTCGTCGAGCGCCCCGCCGAGGGCGCACGGCGCGTACACGTCGATGTCGGACCGGATCAGTGCCGCGGTGTCCGGCAACAGGTCGACCTGCGGGTAGGTGGCCCGGGCCCACGCCAGGGCCTTCGGGCTCACGTCGGTGGCCGCGACCGACGCCCCGGCCTCGATCAGGTGCCCGGTCAGGTACTTGCCCACCTTGCCCAGGCCGGCGATGCCGACCCGGCGTCCGGCCAGTTCCGGGGTACCCCAGACGTGCTCCACCGCGGCCCGCATGCCTTGGAACACCCCCCACGCGGTCAGCACGGAGGAGTCGCCGGCGCCGCCGTACTCGCGGCTACGGCCGGTCACGAACCGGGTCTCCCGGGCCACCAGGTCCATGTCGGGGACGTACGTGCCGACGTCACAGGCCGTGTAGTAGCGCCCGCCGAGGGACTGCACGAAGCGCCCGTACGCGCGCAGCAGCGCTTCGCTCTTGATCCGCTCCGGATCCCCCCAGATGACGGCCTTGCCGCCGCCCAGGTCGAGACCGGCGAGGGCGTTCTTGTACGCCATGCCCCGGGACAGCTCCAGCACGTCGTGCAGGGCGTCGTCCTCGGTCCGGTAGGGATAGAAGCGGGTGCCGCCCAGGGCGGGGCCCAGCGCGGTGGAGTAGATCCCGATGATGGCCCGCAGGCCGGTCGGCTTGTCGTGGCAGAAGACGACCTGCTCGTGCCCGGCGGAATCCGGTGCGTCGGTGCTGGCGAATACGCCCATGGCTGCTCCTGGTGTCGGCGACCCTCGTGGGGTGCTGGCCGGGGGAACCGGCGGGGTGGTGCCGGTACCCCCCGAGCCTATTGTCGCGCGCGTGCGGCGCGGCGGCTGTGGGCGCGGCCCACTGTTCGCCGGTCGGGCACCGGGGGTGATGCTGAGGCGCAGCCCGGTGGCGTTTCGTGAAAGGATCGCGGCGTGCCGTCGTTGTTCGCTTCGTACCTGCGGGTCTATGAACCGCTGACCGCCTTCGACCGGGAGCGCCAGGTCTTCTGGCGGCGGTACGCGAAGGAGGGCCGGGCCGTCGCGCCCGTCGACGGGCCGGGGCGTCAGCGCACCGCGGTGCTGGAGGCGCTCGGTGCCGGCTGGACCCGGCTGCCCGACCTGCCCGACGAGGCGTACGTGCTGGAGTCCGACGAGACGTTGCTGGTCTGCCCCTGGAACCTGCGGCTGCGGGTCGCCGAGGCCGCGCTCAGCGCCCGGGACGGGGTGCCCTCGGTGCTCGCCGACGCCTTCGTTCCGCCGATCCTGGCCGGCCAGGCCAGGGCGGTCGTCGAGGACTGGCGCAGCGGGGCCCGGGTGCTGGAGCACGGGGTGCCCCGGGTGCACGAGCAGATCGCCACGTGGGGGGTTCCGCTGCGCTGGTTCGTCTTCGTCGACCTGGTCGAGCGCGATCTGGTTCTGGGCGCCGGCCGACGGACCCTGCGGTACCGCACGGAGATCTCCAAGGCCCGGCGGCGGGCCCACCGCGGTGTCTCGGTGCTGCGCAAGTCGATCGGGGACGCGCCGATCACCGAGGCGGTGGAGGAGGGCGCCCGCTGGCTGGAGGAGTTCCACCCGCGTTCGGTGGTCGAACTCGACTACGGCGGCCTGGTGGATCTCCTGCCGGACGACACCCTCAAGGAGGACGACTCGCCGGGGCTGGTCGCCGCGGGTCTGGCGGCGCTGTCACGCGGCGACGCGGACGCCGCGACCGAGGCGTACGAGAAGCTGGTGGCCCGCTGGCGGGCCGTGCAACTCCTTGAGCGGTGCAACTAATACTGATGTGTCTGATTATGTGCACCAGAGTCGCGCCTGATGGGAACGCTCCCAAAAATGAGGGCAACTCGTAGTCGGCTCATCACGAACAGTGACGAAGCGACCAAATAAGACACTCTCTGGCGTACAAAAGCCGGATAAATCGGTCAATGCTCATCCGTCTATCCAGGGACCTCCGACCGTTCGGCCCATGTCGGACATCGGGGACTAGCCGGACCATGAGAGACGCACCGGCCGGCGGGACCCCGGCCGATGTCTTTAGGTACCTGTGGAGGAGTGACCGATGGCATCGCGAACGCATGAACCAGAGCCGCTACTAACGCCGGCCGAGGTGGCGTCGATGTTCCGTGTCGACCCGAAAACCGTGACCCGGTGGGCCAAGGCGGGCAAGCTCAGTGCGATTCGCACTCTGGGCGGGCACCGTCGCTACCGGGAATCGGAGGTTCGCGCCCTGCTGCAGGGACAAATTCCCCAGCAGCGCCAGGGCGATTGAAACGAGCCTTTCCTCAGTCGACCTTAGACCGGACAGGGGCGGAAGCACACGGGGCAGCCGTGAACTTCCGCCCCTTTTCGCGTCTGCCGACAGGTCCGACCCGGCCCTGCCCGGTCGGTCGCCGCCTCAGTCGGCCAGCACGATCCGGATGCCGACCGTGCCGGTCGGCCCACGGCGCAGCCGCGAGCCCAGCATCGTCAGCCGGCCCACCAGGCCGTACTTGCGGGCCAGCACCCGGCGGATGCGCTCGGTGGCGGCCCGGTCGACGGTGGCGTGCCCCGCTACCGGCTCCCCGCGCGCGGTGCCCCGGAAGTCGCACGGTGCCACCGTCACCGCACCGCTGCGGCGGATCCGCTTGACCTTGCCGGAGTCGGCGACCGTCCACACCGCCAGGGCGTCACCGTCGCGCGCCGCCCACACCGGGGTGGGCACCGCCCGGCCATCCTTGCGGAACGTCGTCAGCAGGAGGTACTTCTCCGTGGCAAGCTGCTCCAGGGCCGTCATGGAGAACAGCGTACGACGTGCCCGACAACCCGGCCGGCGTTGCCGGTTAGCGTCGGAAAGGTGACCGGTAGCGTCGGGAGGGTGATCGGAGAACCCCGGATCGGGGACGTGTTCGGCGAGATGATCCGCGACGCCCTGGCCGTGCGGACCGGGGTCGGCCCGCGGCCGCTGGCCGGTGGCCGGGTGCCCCGCCCGGTCATCGAGATCATCGAACGCGACGACGGGCTGATCAACGGCGCGCCGGTCGACCACTACCTCGCCGGGCCGGCGGACTGGCAGCCGCACGACCACCGCGCGCTCGCCCGGGTGCGCGGCCGGGTGCTCGACGTCGGCGCCGGGGCCGGGCGCATCGCGTTGGCCCTGCAGGAACGCGGGGTGCCGGTGACGGCCCTGGACGTGTCGCCAGGCGCGGTCGAGGTGGCGCGCCGACGCGGCGTACGGCAGACCGTACTGTCCACCGTCGACGATCACGTGTCCGCCGGTGTGCGCTACGACACCTTTCTGCTGCTCGGCAACAACCTCGGGCTGATCGAGGGCCGCGACCGGGCGCCGGGGTTCCTCAGGGCGTTGGCGGCCATGGCCGCCCCGGGCGCGCAGGTCATCGCGCACGGCACCGACCCGTACGGGACCACCGACCCGGTGCACACCCGCTACCACGAGGACAACCGCCAGCGCGGTCGGCTGGGCGGGCAGTTGCGGCTGCGGCTGCGTTACCGGGAGGTGGCGACGGACTGGTTCGACTACCTGGTGTGCACCGTCGACGAGCTCGGTGAACTGGTCAATGGCACCGGCTGGCGGATCGCCGACATCGATGACGCCGACAAACCGTACTATCTCGCCACCCTGCGGCTGGTGGACCGGTGAACGTCTCGATGGTGCGGCTCAGCAAGCGGCTCTCCCGGGTGTTGCGGCACGCGCCGGGCAGCATCGGCCTCACCCTCGACGCGCGGGGCTGGGTGCCGGTCGACGACCTGCTGGCGGCGTTGGCCGCGCACGGTCCGCCGGTGAGCCGCGAGCAACTCGACGCCGTGGTGGCGGGCAACGACAAGCAACGGTTCGCCGTGCTGACCGGCGCCGACGGGGTGACCCGGATCCGCGCCAATCAGGGGCACTCCGCCCGGGTCCCGGTCGACCTGGGCCTGCCCGAGGGGTCACCACCGGCGTTGCTCTTCCACGGAACCCCGGCCGGGAACCTGCCGTCGATCATGGCCGACGGGTTGCGACCGGGGCGCCGGCACCACGTACACCTGTCGGCCGACCCGGCGACCGCCCGCCGGGTCGGGCTGCGCCGCAGCACCGAGGTGGCGGTCCTGGTGGTGGCGGCGGCGGACCTGGCCCGCACCGGCCAGGTTTTCCAGCGCAGCGAGAACGGGGTCTGGCTGACCGACCACGTGCCGGCCCGCTACCTGAGCCGGCCGGATACCACCGGTGGGGCACGCTCCGAGCCGGCGCCGGAGACGTACTGATTTCGCTAGCCGTGTCCGAACGCTGCACGGTGGGTGACGGCAGCCGCTAGCGTCTATGTATGAGGGTGGCCGGAAGCCCGTTGCTGTGGAATTTCCTCGGCAGTCTGTCCGTCGTGCTGGCGGTCGGCGGGCTGGCATTCGGGCTACCCGCGATCGACCGGCTGATCCCGGCGCAGCGTCCGGTGGACAGCGGGCAGGCGTTCCTGGTCGGCGGCGGTGTCACGGTCCGGCCGCCGGAAGGCGCCGCGCTCGATCTGACCCGGACCCGCCGCGGCGCGGACCGCGGCAGCGCGATGTTCGTCCTGGACACGGTCCGGTACGCCATCGTGGTGGCGCCCTTCGTGGGCAGCCTGCCGGCGGCGGCCGCCCGACTGCGCGCCAGGATCACCGACTCCCACGGATACCAGGTGACCGGCACGGAGTCGCCGGTCACCACGGCCGGCGGCCTGGTCGGGCTGCAGGGCGGCTACACCGCCCCCGGGCGCGGCGGCCGGTACGCGGTCTTCCTCGTCGGCGGGCTCGCCATCGAGGTCACCGTCAGCGGGGCCGCCGG